>DLPY01000050.1 GCA_002478685.1 Flavobacteriaceae bacterium UBA7446 | reverse complement strand
GGTTTTTGAACCACGTGAACGTGATTACGCACTTGTTGGTTCGTTTTATGTGTTTGCTATGTGCATTGGCATTGGCGTGGTTGCGCTTGCCGAATCGTTAAAAAAATATATGTCGTTGCGTATCGCAGCCCCGCTAAGTACGCTACTTTGTTTACTTACTGTACCCATACTCATGGGCTCGCAAAACTGGGACGATCACGATCGTTCAAACCGTTACACCGCACAATCTACTGCAAAAGCCTATCTAGACTCTATTGATCAGGACAAAGACGCCATGATTTTTACCATTGGAGACAATGACACTTTTGCCTTGTGGTATGCACAAGAAATTGAAGGCTACCGCACCGATGTGCGCAGCATCAACACCCAACTATTAGCTACGGATTGGTACATTGACCAACTCAAGCGTAAGACTTATAAAAGCACCCCAATTCCTTCGCAGCTTTTACACAAACAGTATGCCTATGGCACACGTGACTACATCAAGTTTGAAGCCCTTATCGATTCTGTTCGTTGGGGGTTAGGCGATTTTATGGATTGGGTATCCAGCGACAATCCACGCACGCGTTACAAACATTTGTTACAACAATATGAGGTGGATATAAACCAAGTTCCTGAGGGGACACAAAACTTAGTGTATTACCCCACCAATAAAATCAGAGTTCCTGTAAACAAAGAAAACGTCTTACAAAGCGGTGTGGTAAAACCTGAAGACGCCGATCTTATTGTGGATTATATCGATATCGATTTGCCTACTTCGGGGCTCTATAAAAATAGGGTAATGATGTTGGATATTCTGCACAATAACGATTGGAAGCGCCCCATTTATTTTACTGGTGGTAGCTATGATGACAACGAATATATTTGGATGAAAGAGTACCTCCAACTTGACGGGTTAGTATATAAGCTTGTCCCCATAAAAACACCCAAAAATCCGCAAAATCCATATCAAATGGGGCGCATAGATTCGGAACGCATGTACGAGATTGTGAAAAAATGGGATTGGGGTAATGCCAATAGTCCAGATATATATCACGACCCCGAAACACGTAAAAACAGTATCTCGTTTCGCAGCAATTTGGCACGACTAGCAGAGCAATTTGTCATTGAAGATAAGCCCGATAAAGCTATTGAAATGTTGGATTTGTCGATGGAAAAAATGCCATTGGACTATTTTGGGTATTACAGTTTGCTTACTCCAATTGCAGCCATGTACTACAGGGCTGGAAGTGCCGAAAAAGGCGGTGAGCTTGCCACACAACTTGCTGCAAAATATGCTGATAAGTTAGAATATTACAAATCGTTTAGTGGGGCCAACCAACAACTATATGCTGAAACCATTTTAGTGGATGTGGAGCGCTATCGTGCTGTATTGGATGTGGTGATTGAAGCTAAAGACAACAATAAATCTAGTACACTTATCAAAGATTTTATTGAAAACAGCCGTCAGTTTGCGCCATTGTATTCGGCGTACGATTATTACACTCCCATGACATCTTATGTCCCCGTATTGTTTGCTGCTGACATGCCTGAATCAGGACGATTACTATACAATGCCATTGCGCAAGTATATCAAAACCGATTGGCCTTATTTAGTCAAGTTCCTGAAGAAGAACTCCAATATTATAAAGAAAGTATTGCGTATGAGATACAATCGTATCAAAGGATTTTGGAAAGTTACCAAATCGTAGAACCCAACTTAGATAGTGTGTCGGAAGCCAATGCCGACTTTAGAAAAGCAACTAATCCTTACACAGTAGACTAAACAAAGTCCTTCATTAATCCGATAAGTGTATTGGCATCTTGTTCTCCACTTTGACGCCAAACCATTTCTCCTGATTTGTAAATCATCAAAGTAGGTAAACCTTTTACACGCAGAGCTTCGGCTAATTTGGGGTTTTTGTCTACATCTATTTTAACCACCTTTCCCATGTCACCCATAGCAGCAGCCACATCGCGCAGAACAGGGTGCATTTCCATTGAGGGGTCGTTCCAGTCTGTGTAAAAACTTAACAGAATGGGGATATTCGCGTCTATTAATTCACCAAACTTAGACATTGTGTCCGTTTTATACGTCAAAAATACATTTTTTATGATAACTCAACGAATAACGGCACAAACCGTACCAATCATTTCTAACCATTCCTTTTTTAATCTTGACCAATAAAGACTACTTTTAACATCTTTTTATTCATTTCATGGCTCAAAATCGCCTTTTCCTTTTAGATGCATACGCCCTTATTTTTCGTGGCTATTATGCGTTCATCAAAAACCCTCGTATCAACTCCAAAGGCATGGACACCAGTGCCATTTTAGGGTTTACCAATTCGTTATTCGATGTTATTAAACGCGAACGTCCCAACTATCTTGCCGTGGCTTTTGACAAAGGCGGATCGCAAGTGCGCAACGACATGTTCCCCGACTATAAAGCAAACCGTTCAGAAACACCCGAAGCGATAAAAATTGCTGTCCCATACATCCAAAATTTACTCAAAGCATTACATATTCCTGTTATCGAACTTGAAGGATTTGAAGCAGATGATATTATTGGCACTCTTGCCAAACAAGCCGAAAAAGAAGATTTTCAGGTTTATATGGTTACCCCGGATAAGGATTTTGCTCAATTGGTTTCTGACAATATTTTTATGTATCGCCCTGCCCGCATGGGCAATGGCATTGAAATTTGGGGCATCCCCGAAGTGCAAGAAAAATTTGAAGTTGAACACCCAGAACAGGTTATTGATTATTTGGGTATGATGGGCGATGCGGTAGATAATATCCCTGGACTGCCTGGCGTTGGTGACAAAACAGCAAAAAAGTTCCTAGCGCAATACGGCAGCATGGAAGGACTATTGAAAAACACCCATGAGCTAAAAGGCAAAATGAAAGAAAAGATCGAGGCTAACAAAGAATTGGGACTACTTTCCAAAAAATTGGCGCGTATTTTACTAAATGTCCCTGTGCAGTTTGATGCTAAACAATACGAACTCAGTGAGCCCGATTTTAGTGCTGTTAAGGAGCTTTTTCAAGAATTGGAATTCAGACGCCTAAGTGAAACTTTTGCAAAAGTTTTTACACCTGCCGAACCCACTACACCCCCTGAGCCCGCAGCACCCAAAGCTGCGCCCGCGGCCTTTGATTTGTTTCATCAGCCGGGAAGTGGGCAGCAAGAATCCACTTCAGAATTTAAATCACTTGCCAATACGCCGCATCACTATCAATGCGTGCAAACCCCTATGGAGCGCAAACTTTTGGCAGAAACCATGATGCGCCAAAAAAGCGTATGCTTTGACACAGAAACCACAGGCTTAGATACTATAAGTGCATCACTTGTGGGAATTGCGTTTAGTTGGCAAGCCCACACAGGATATTACGTTCCCGTTCCCGAAAATGAAGCCGAACGCAACGAAGTTTTAAATGATTTAGCCCCCTTTTTTGCAGGTGAAAATATCGAAAAAGTAGGACAAAATTTAAAATATGATATCAAAGTCATGCACCAGCATGGTATAGCGGTAAAAGGACCGCTTTTCGATACCATGTTGGCACACTATATTATAAATCCCGATATGCGTCACAATATGGATGTACTTGCCGAAACCTATTTGGGCTATCGACCAAAACCCATTTCGGATTTGATTGGTACAAAAGGAAAAAATCAAGGTTCGATGCGCAACGTACCTTTAGACCAACAAACCGAATATGCTGCCGAGGACGCTGATATTACCTGGCAGCTTAAGGAACATTTTGAGCAGGAATTGGGCAAAAACGAACAAAGTGATTTGCTACATAATATTGAGCTACCATTAATACGAGTTTTGGCATCCATGGAATTAGCAGGTGTTTCGTTGGATGTGCCTTACCTAAATTCTATGGCAACCCAATTGGACAAAGAAGCGCAAGCATTAACACAGCGCATTTTTGACCAAGCTGGGGAAACCTTTAATCTGGCATCACCGAAGCAATTGGGTCCTATTTTATTTGACAAGCTCAAACTAGTTGATAAACCAAAAAAGACTAAAACAGGGCAATATTCCACCGCTGAGGAGGTGCTATCTAACCTAGCAAAAAACCATCCCATTGTAGCTGATATTTTGGAATGGCGCAGTGTACAAAAACTCAACAACACCTATGTTTCGGCATTGCCACAGGACGTAAATGTGCGATCAAATCGCATACATACAGTTTATAATCAGGCCGTTGCTGCCACAGGTCGACTAAGCAGTAATCACCCAAACTTGCAAAATATTCCAATCAGAACTGCCAGAGGGCAGCAAGTACGCAAAGCTTTTGTAGCCAAAGATGATAATCATGTGCTCATGGCTGCCGACTACTCCCAAATAGAATTGCGCATTATTGCCTCTCTTAGTAGAGATCCCAGCATGGTAGCAGCATTCAACAACAATGAAGACATTCACGCAGCTACAGCCGCAAAAGTATTTGGCGTAGATTTATCCGCCGTTAGCCGAGAGCAACGCAGCCAAGCCAAAACCGTGAATTTTGGTATTATATATGGTGTATCTGCTTTTGGGCTAAGCAACCAAACTGCGTTAAACCGCACCGAAGCCAAATCCCTTATAGACACCTATTATGAGAACTACCCCAAACTAAAGGCCTATATGAACGACCAAGTGGATTTTGCCCGAGATCACGGCTATGTGGCTACTGTTTTGGGAAGACGCAGATACTTAAAAGACATCAATTCTCGAAATGCAGTGGTGCGCAGTGCTGCCGAACGCAACGCTATCAATGCGCCTATACAGGGAAGTGCTGCCGATATTATCAAAATTGCCATGCTTAATATTTATAAACGGATAAAAGTCGAACAATTGGAGTCCAAAATGCTGCTCCAAGTACATGACGAACTCGTTTTTGAATGTCCAAAAGCGGAGTTGGATACGCTTACGCAATTGGTGCAAACCGAAATGGAAAACGCCTATGCACTGCAAGTGCCACTTACGGTAGATATTGGCGTGGGTCAAAACTGGTTGGAGGCGCATTAGACTCATCTAAAACAAATCTCAAAATAGCATTTGCATTATTGGGGATAGTTTGTACATTTGCAGCCCGCCAAACAGAGGTTAAATCTTTGGTGGAATAAAGAGCTAAAACTTACACATTGGACTCATTAAGTTATAAAACCGCATCTATCAACAAGCAAAACGCTGATAAACAGTGGGTTGTAGTTGATGCCGCCGACCAAGTATTAGGTCGTTTTTCGTCTAAAGTAGCCAAGCTGTTGCGCGGCAAATACAAGCCAAGCTACACACCACACGTGGACTGTGGCGATAACGTTATTGTAATTAATGCCGATAAAATCAAACTTACTGGCAACAAATGGACAGATAAAACCTATATCCGCCACACGGGCTATCCCGGTGGTCAGCGTAGTTTGACTGCCACTGAAGTATTTGAAAAAGACCCTACTCGCGTTGTAGAAAAAGCAGTAAAGGGCATGCTTCCTAAAAACAAATTAGGCGCTGAATTGTTCCGTAACCTGTACATATTTGCAGGTGCTGAGCACACCCACGGAGGTCAGCAACCAAACGAATTAAATATCAACGAGTTAAACTAAATATGGAAACCATCCACAAAATTGGTCGCCGCAAAACAGCTATTGCACGTGTTTACCTTACTCAAGGTAAAGGAGAAATCACCGTGAATAAAAAGCCGCTGAACGTATATTTTGCACCTGCCACACTACAATATAAAGTAAACCAACCCTTTGCCCTAACGGAAACCACAGGGCAATACAATTTGACTGCATCGGTTGTTGGGGGAGGTCCAAACGGACAAGCTGAAGCAGTTCGTCTTGCTATTTCAAGAGCACTTTGTGCTATTGATGAAGAATATAGAGCTGTGCTTAAACCCGAAGGATTGCTAACTCGTGACCCAAGAATGGTAGAACGTAAGAAGTTCGGTCAGAAGAAAGCACGTAAAAAATTCCAATTCTCAAAACGTTAACCTTATCGTTGCGCTAACGCAACATCAAGTTCATTTAAATGCCATTAATTTGTTGCCATTAGTTTAGCATCTAAATACGTAAGGCCGAGACATCGCCACTTCCGTATTGCTAATCAGGGAACGTAAACTATCAACAACAATGTCTAAAATAGAAGTTAAAGACCTACTCGATGCCGGAGTGCATTTTGGTCACCTTACCCGCAAGTGGAACCCCAATATGGCCCCATATATCTATATGGAGCGAAATGGGATTCACATCATCAACCTTTACAAATCGGTAGCGAAAATCGAAGAAGCGAACGAAGCACTAAAGAAAATCGCTGCGTCTGGTCGAAAAATCCTATTCGTTGCTACAAAAAAGCAAGCAAAAGATATCGTTTCTGAGAAAGTAGCAAACGTAAACATGCCTTACATTACCGAGCGTTGGCCCGGTGGTATGCTTACCAACTTTGTTACCATCCGTAAGGCAGTGAAGAAAATGGCAGCTATCGATAAAATGAAAGCCGACGGTACCTTTGAAACCTTATCTAAAAAGGAAAAATTACAAGTAGACCGTTTACGCGGAAAGCTAGAAAAGCTCCTAGGTTCTATTTCAGATATGACGCGTTTACCAGGGGCCTTGTTTGTCGTGGACATCCGTCGCGAGCATATTGCCGTTAAGGAAGCTCAAAAATTAAACATTCCCATTTTCGCCATGGTAGATACTAATGCTGATCCACGTGACGTAGACTATGTAATTCCAGCGAACGACGATGCTTCAAAATCTATTGAAAAAATCCTGACCCTGGTTACCGATGCTGTTGCCAAAGGACTTAAAGAACGTCAAAAAGACAAAGCAGATGCAGATGCCGCTGCTACTGAGGGTGAAGTTGTAGCATCAATTGAGTCTGTCGAAACTGCGACTGTCGAAAAAGAAACTGCTGAGGAAGTAACTGCTGAGGAAGTAGTGGAAGAAGCCAAAGCTGAGGAAGAAACACCAGAAGCCGTTGTTGAAGAGATTGCGGAGAACGTTGACGAAGCGACTGAAGAAGAACAGACTCCTGAAGTAGAACCAGAAGAACCAACAGAAGAAGAAAACTAAACAAAAATACTATGTCAAAAATTACTGCTGCTGAAGTAAACAAACTGCGCAAAAGCACTGGTGCAGGAATGATGGATTGTAAAAAAGCACTTGTGGAAGCTGGTGGCGACTTTGAAGCTGCGATCGAATTGCTTCGTAAAAAAGGTCAGAAGGTTGCTGCAAACCGTGCCGACCGTGATTCGTCTGAAGGAGCGGTTATTGCACGTGTAAATGATGATGCTAGCGTTGGCGTTGTTGTTTCTGTAAACTGCGAAACCGACTTTGTTGCCAAAAACGATAGCTATTTGGATTTGGCGAACAAGCTTGCCGATATTGCTCTTGGACACGGTTCTAAAGATGCATTCTTAGCGGCTACGTTTGAGGGAAATCTTACCGTTGCTGATAAGCTTACGGAGCAAACAGGTGTAATTGGCGAAAAAATTGAAATTGGTGGTTTTGAGCGTCTAGAGGCGCCGTTTGTAGGATCCTATATCCACGCAGGAAACAAAATAGCTACGCTTGTAAGTCTTTCTGCTTCTGTGGAAGGTGCTGTAGAGGCTGCCAAAAACGTTGCCATGCAAGCTGCTGCAATGAACCCCATTGCTTTAAACGAAGAAGGTGTTGATGCTGCGGTTATCGAAAAGGAAATCGAAATTGCCAAAGACCAATTGCGTGCAGAGGGCAAACCTGAAGCCATGTTAGACAACATTGCTAAAGGAAAAATCAAACGATTCTTTAAAGATAATACGCTTGTAAATCAAGACTATATCAAAGACAGCAAACAAAGCGTTGCTGCCTATGTGAAGACTGTAAACCCCGATTTGGTGGTTACTGGATTTAAACGCTTAGCATTGGGATAACCCTTCGTTGATTTGTTAAAAATGATAAAAAAGACCTCCGCTATGGAGGTTTTTTTTAATTTAGAAGTGCCGAATCTTAAGACATGAGAGGTTTACTCCTTTTTTTAGTTTTCTTTTCAAGTGCAATACAAGCACAAAAAGTTGTTGTTATAGATAGCATTTCCAATGAACCCATCCCTTTAGTTAGTGTTTATGACGGCAAGACGGGGGTAATTACCAGTTCGTCTGGCACGTTTTATTGGCAAAAGCCACAAGCTGATAGCATAACATTATCCTGTTTGGGATATGCCCAAAAAAAAATAGCTTCGTCACAAATTCGTGACACGCTATACCTGCTGCCCAAAGCTTTGGAACTTATGTCTGTTATGGTTAGCAACCGAACGCTAACGGCAGCGGAAATTATTGATAGCGTTATGGCAAACACTTCAAAAACCGTCGATTTTGGACTTTCTTCGAGTGAGGTTTTTGTACATCATATTGATTTGATTGACTTTCAAAAAATGGGTATTGAAATTAAAAAATCAACCATTCCAGAGCTTGACCAAACTTTTGTGGACGAAATTTTAGGAAAAGTCCCAAAAAAGGAAAGGGATGAATTTTACTTCAAAAGCAAATGGCTAAGAGATTGTGGTGGGCTTAAGCATCATAAACTACAGGTATTACAAGCCGCAACACTTCGCGATTCACTTAAGAAAAACCGCTTTGATTCCATGGAAAAAACAATACGCGAAATCCTTACAAAAAGGGTGAAAAAAGACTCTTATTTTAAAGTGAAGTCGGGACCTTTGATAACAGTAAAAGCGGATAACCCCGTCAAAGAAAGGGATACTGTTAAGAAAGAAGAAAGATCATTAACACCAAAAAAATATGCCGCCAACCAACTTGGGAGTTTACAACGCTTAGCAACTAAAAATCTATTTGCTGAAAACAATTGGGCATTGCCCTTTTTAGTCAATCCAAAAAAATATACATTTTCAAACGAGGGCATGGTGTACGAGTTGGGTGTGCTCGTATATAAAATCCGATTTAGCTCTAAAAAGAAAAAAGACTATAACGGCTACCTTTTGGTGGATGTAGAAGACTTTGGTGTACATAAAATCATGTACCAAAACAACAAACATCAAAGCAGGGTGAAATTATTTGGGTTGTTCTTTGAAGATCGCTTAAATAACAGGACGTATTCATTTGTAAAAACCCATTTGGGTAAATACACTTTATATCACATTTATGAGGAATTTCAGGAACAAGCAGGGATAAAAAGACCATTTAAAATTATTGAAAAAAACAAAGTGGTCAAAGGCAGAAACAGGCAAAATGTTCTTTCCATGGATGTTAATTTCAGTATTAAAGAGGTGCGTCAGAAAAATATATATTTTAATTCTTTTACACCAATTTCTAAGAAAGCGTTCGATGCTTTCAAACTAGAGCATAGCGTTCTTCCAAAAGATATGTACAGTCAATCGGAAATTAAAAAACATATCCCCGACTTTCCTTCAGAATAATTTAAGCGCAAAGCGAAAGTTGGTTCACCACCAAATCGCAGCTAACTTGTTATATTTGCACAAACATACTCCATGCAATACAAACGAATACTTCTAAAACTTAGCGGCGAAGCACTCATGGGCGACCGCACCCACGGCATTGACCCACAACGACTTGCAGAGTACGCAAAAGATATCAAAGAGATTGTAGGGTTAGGAGTAGAAGTGGCTATTGTTATTGGGGGCGGAAACATATTTCGTGGAGTAGCTGCAGCTAGTAACGGTATGGATCGCGTGCAAGGCGATTATATGGGTATGTTAGCAACCTGTATCAATGGCATGGCATTACAAAGTGCCTTGGAAGATGCCGAAGTGCCAACGCGTTTGCAAACTGCGCTAAAAATCGAAGCCGTTGCGGAGCCCTATATCAAGCGCCGAGCAGTTCGTCATTTGGAAAAAGGACGGGTGGTCATTTTTGGTGCAGGGACTGGAAATCCATTTTTTACTACTGACTCTGCAGCCGTACTTCGCGCCATAGAGGTTAACGCAAATGTTATCCTTAAAGGAACACGTGTGGACGGAATTTATACCGCAGACCCAGAAAAGGACAAATCTGCACAGAAATTTGACAACATCTCTTTTAACGATGTACTTAGCAAAGGATTAAAAGTGATGGACATGACCGCATTTACCCTAAGCCAAGAAAACGAGTTACCCATTATTGTGTTTGACATGAACAAACCTGGAAATTTAAAAAAAGTAGTGATGGGCGAGCCCATCGGAACATTAGTAGATCTATAAGCAATGGAAGAGCTAAACTTTATACTAGAAGCTAACGAAGAAGCCATGGATAAGGCACTCGATCACCTTGATAAATCGTTTTTAAATATTCGTGCTGGAAAAGCAAACCCTGTAATGCTTTCAACTGTAAAAGTTGATTATTATGGTGCACAAACACCACTAAGCCAAGTGGCAAATGTGAATACTCCCGATGCGCAAACCCTATCGGTGCAGCCGTGGGAAAAAACGCTCATCCCTGAAATTGAAAAAGGAATTATGGTTGCCAATTTGGGTTTTAACCCTATGAACAATGGCGAGTCTATTATCATCAGTATCCCACCACTGACAGAAGAGCGCCGACGTGAATTAGTGAAGCAAGCTAAAGCTGAAGCCGAGCATGCCAAAGTTGGGGTACGCAATGCCCGAAAAGATGCCAATACTGAATTGAAAAAATTGGAACTCTCTGAAGATGAACTCAAAAACGCTGAGTTCGATGTTCAAGAAACAACCAATAAATATATTGCCACAATAGACGAAAAATATCGGTTAAAAGAAAAAGAAATCATGACCGTGTAAGCGGGCCATGAATAAAAGATTGCTATGATAAAATGGATAAATACACGCTTCTGGGCAAGCGTGGCACGACTTATCCTGCGTAACCGCATATTGTTTTTGGTAGCCATTGTCGCTAACACATTCTTCTTGTCTACACAATGGGGAAACATTCGGTTTAGCTTTACCGAAGCAAACCTTTTGCCAGATAATCATCCCTTTAATACGTATTACGAACGCTTTTTAGACCGTTTTGGTGAAGAAGGAAACATGGTGGTCATTGCTGTGCAAGACAATCAGTTTTTCACTGTTGAAAAACTCACTGCATGGAAAGCCCTTGGCAATAACTTGGCAGCATCTCCTAGCATTGAATACGTGGTAGGAATAAGCGAGCTGACACAACTCAAACGAAATACCAAAAAAAGAGTTTTTGAGTCAGTTCCTATACCCTATCAAAACCCCAAAACCAAGGAAGAGGCAACGGCATTGAAACAATGGTTATTTCAGCAACAACCACTGTACAACGAGTTGCTTTTTAACAAAGAAACAGACGTGGTGCAAACAGGGTTGTATTTGCGTCCAGAAGTTGTAAATAGCGGCGAGCGACAGGCCTTTGTAGATGACGTGCTGATGCCAAAAATAGCGGCATTTGAAGCTGAAACTGGGCTTGACGTGCGCGTGTCGGGAATGCCGTATATCCGCACCATAAACGCCAAAATGATTTTAGATGAAATCGGCTTATTTGTCGTAGCAGCAACGCTTGTGACTACGCTGATTTTTTTCTTCTTTTTTAGGTCATACCAAGCCACATTTATTTCCATGTCCATTGTAGTTATTGGTGTAATGTGGGCATTTGGGATTATCGGATTGTTGGGATATGAAATTACAGTACTTACGGCACTCATCCCCCCTATAATTATTGTGATTGGGGTGCCAAATTGTATTTTTCTTATCAATAAATACCAAAACGAAATCAAAAATCACGGTAACCAAGCGCGGTCCTTGCAACGTGTCATTTCAAAAATAGGAAATGCTACCTTGATGACAAACATGACAACCGCCTGTGGTTTTGCTACGTTTATACTTACCAATAGTACACTGCTGCGCGAATTTGGGATAATGGCATCCATCAATATCATGATGATATTTTTGTTGTCGCTACTTATGATTCCTATCATTTACAGTTTTATGTCTATTCCCAATAAAAAACATTTGGAGCATCTAAACCGAAAGTGGATGTCAGGCTTTGTTGGATGGATGGAGCGCATGGTAAAGCAATACCGTGTGTCGGTGTATTTTATCTCTGTTATTGCGCTTATGCTGAGTATTATTGGGATGTATGAAATACGCCTTTCGGGAACCATAGTCGATGACATGCCCAAAAAAGCGGATTTCTACAAAGACATTCAGTTTTTTGAAACGCATTTCAAGGGCGTTATGCCCATTGAAATTATGGTAGATACCAAACGTAAAAATGGCGTAACGCGCCTGTCTACACTAAACCGCATTAATAGATTAGAAAATGATTTGCGTGAAATTCCCGAATTGTCAAATCCCGTTTCGGCAGTTGCCGTAGCAAAGTACCTTAAGCAAGCTTTCTACAACGGAAACCCCAAATACTTCCAGTTGCCCACAAATCAGGAAAATAATTTTATTCGTGCACACACCAAAAACTTGGGAGACAAAACAAGTTTTCTAACCCGATTGGTAGACGAAACAGGACAATTTGCCCGAATTACTGTCATGCTAAAAGACGTGAGTACCGAACGCATGGAAGCCATTGAGCAGCAAGTGCAAAACAGCATTAACAAATATTTCCCTGCTAATCGTTTTGATGTTTCTATGACTGGAAAAGCCTTGGGTTACCTCAAAGGCACACGCTTTTTGGTGCGTAATTTAGTAGTATCGCTCAGCCTTGCTATTTTGCTTATAGCACTTTTTATGGCCTATATGTTTCGGTCGTTCCGTATGATTCTTATCTCCTTACTTCCTAATGTCATTCCGCTAATTCTTACTGCTGGTATGATGGGCTTTTTGGGTATTGCTATCAAGCCCTCAACCATTTTGGTGTTTAGCGTTGCTTTTGGTATTTCGGTTGATGATACCATTCACTATTTGGTAAAATACCGACAAGAATTGCAAGCCACAAAATGGAACATTAAAAAATCGGTGTATGCAGCACTTCGTGAAACAGGCGTAAGTATGTTCTATACATCTATTGTCCTGTTTTTTGGGTTTTCGGTGTTTATGATTTCTAGCTATGGCGGCACGGTTGCACTTGGTGGTTTAGTATCGGCGACCTTGCTTTTTGCTATGTTAGCTAACCTTATTTTATTGCCTTCTTTATTGCTTTCACTCGAAAAACAAATTGCAAATGAGCGTACGCTCAAAGAGCCAAAATTTCAGATTTTTCCCGAGAACCAAGCAGAATAATTGCGCTATATTTGTCATTATTAATGTAAACACCCTATGGACATTCGTCAACTTTTTTCTGGACAACACAAAGGTCAAAAAGTTACCGTTCGAGGTTGGGTCCGCACCTTTCGCGCCAACCGATTTATTGCGCTAAACGATGGTTCGTGTTTGGCAAATCTGCAATGCGTGGTAGATTTTGAACAAACTCCAGAAGAAGTGCTCACAGAAATTAATACGGGAGCTGCCTTAGAAATAACAGGCACACTTGTTGAAAGTCAGGGGAAAGGACAGCAATTCGAAATTCAAGCCGATTCGGTGACTATTTTGGGTAGCTCAAATCCCGAGGAATATCCCATACAGCCTAAAAAACACTCTCTGGAATTTTTGCGTGAAAAAGCGCATTTGCGTATTCGCACCAATACCTTTGCTGCTGTTATGCGGGTGCGTGCTGCACTGTCATTTGCCGTGCATCAATACTTTACACAAAACGGGTTTTATCAAGTGCATACGCCTATAATCACAGGGAGCGATGCCGAAGGAGCTGGCGAAATGTTCCGTGTAACGACTTTAAACCCAGCAGGCGAAGCAGACGTACCCGACTTTTTTGGTAAAGAAACCAACCTTACAGTTTCGGGACAATTGGAGGCAGAAAGCTACGCCATGGGATTGGGTAAAGTGTACACATTTGGGCCAACATTTAGGGCTGAAAACTCCAACACTTCACGACACTTGGCAGAATTTTGGATGATTGAACCCGAAGTTGCCTTTAACGATTTGGACGATAACATGGATTTGGCAGAAGATTTTATCAAGGCCGTGTTGACCTATGTATTAGAAAATTGCGAAGAAGATTTGACGTTTTTAGATCAACGCTTTGCACAAGAAGAGGTAAAAAAACCACAGCCAGAGCGTAGCTCAATGGGGCTTAAAGAGCGCTTAGGCTTTGTTACACAGAACCAGTTTATGCGTGTTTCCTACACAGAAGCAATAGAAATTTTACGAAATTCAAAACCTAACAAAAAGAAGAAGTTTAAGTATCCGATTGATACTTGGGGTGTCGATTTGCAAAGTGAACACGAACGCTATTTGGTAGAAAAACACTTTACCAGTCCTGTGATTTTATTTGATTATCCTGCAGAGATAAAAGCGTTTTATATGCGCATGAACGATGATGGTAAAACAGTTCGTGCAATGGACGTACTTTTTCCAGGAGTAGGCGAAATGGTAGGTGGATCGCAACGAGAAGAGCGCCTTGACAAACTTGTGGAGCGCATGCGCGCCATGGATATAGACCAAGAAGAGTTGTGGTGGTATACGGATTTGCGTCGTTTTGGAACAGCCGTTCATGCCGGTTTTGGACTTGGTTTTGA
>DLPY01000053.1:39249-44848 GCA_002478685.1 Flavobacteriaceae bacterium UBA7446 | reverse complement strand
ATGTTTGATTAATTCCAAAAACCCACTAAAGAATGTTAGTAATAATGGTACAGAGTTACCTACACATTGTATATTGCAGTTGCACGTGAAGATGTATAAATCGTGTAAAGTAGCGTGTACGTTATCTAATTTTTTATAGAAAGAATCCATTGATTTTAGCATTTAAATATCAGATAATCAATGGATTCTATTTGTAGCGAGAGGGAGACTTGAACTCCCGACCTCCGGGTTATGAATTTAGTAAACCCGTATAACATTATTACAACTCACTGAAAATCAGTGATTAATAATTTTCTTTTAATTTATTTTGTTTTCATATATGTACCGTTTTGTGTACGTTTAGACAAACGAGTTGTCATTTCTTTTTATCGAACCTGTAACTCGGTGTAATCTTATAACCTCTTTTTTTGCCACCTCAAAAGGTTCGTACATAGATTTGCCTTTTCTTGGACCCTCTGCGTATGTGTTGGTGCTGTCAGAATAGCATACTATGGTGTCGTTCTCCCCTTTGTATAGCCTCTTGATATAACGAGCGTCTTTAGTTTCCAATACATAAACCTCTCCCCATTCAATTACATTTCCAGTAATGGGGCGTGTGCCAATAACACAGCCGCTTGGGTATCCAGGGAGCATGGAGTTTCCGTACATTCTAATAGCTGCTTGGCTATCGCTTAATAGGTCTCCAATGTTTATCATTTTTGTGGGTTTAGTAACCGCTGACACATCGGCAAGGTCGGTACTTCCGGCTGCTTCAACGTCATACATAGGTATTAAGGTTTGGGTTTTTAGGGCTTGGTCTGTCTCATTGATTTTTGCGTCGCCTTCGCCAGTCAGAAGCCAAGTTCTGTTTATGTCCTTAAATCTTTCGCAAATATGATCAGCTAAATTTTTTGAAATAGAATTTCTGCCTGTTTTTATGTTGTAGAATATAGAAGCTTTAGCATAGCCAAGTTCTCTTGCTAAAGCGTTAACCGATTTTAGCTTATTTCTTTTGACAATAAGCTCTATTCTATTAAATTCACTCATTTTTATTTGGAGTTAACTGCCTTACAAACAGTAATATAATCAGCCCCTATTCCTGGATGATGACCAGGTTGAGTTGTTAGGTGCGCTTAATTGCTATTTTTTTCATTAGGCAAGGTTTTGTGCTTTAAGATGAGTTTTTTTAAATTTTGTATTCTATACTCATCATAAATATTTGAGGAAGAAGAAATTCCTTAACATCTGAAATTAAATAATCTTGGAATGTGTTTGTTTGCTTTACTTTCACATTAAGAATATTATTGCCTATTATATTAAAAGTCCAAGGAGTGTTTTTATGCCTATAGGACAGCATAAAACGCATTGTTTCGTAATTATTTTTCTGCTCAATACTTTTGTTACGATAAACAGATAGAGAATAGTTTGCTGAAAAATTAAATTTTTCAGCAAAATCATAATCTATATTAACGTAAATATCATCTACTTCAAATCTTGTTTCTTGTTGAGACTTATATTTGTTCATTGTTTTGTTAAAGCCCGTTTCGATATTTGGATACTTTTTAAACAGAGTTTCTATTCCAAATCCAGGTGAAAAAGAATTGCTCTTATTTCTTATACAATGTTGTCTACAGTTTTATTATTTTTAAAATCTATAATTCATTTCCAATAAAAGATGTCTCGGTAATAAATTAACCCTCTGTGTTGAAGTGAAATAATCTCCAATCGACATACGTTCAAAATCAATTTCATTTAATAAATTTCTACCCGTTAATTTAAATGATATTTTGTTCTTTTTTAAGCTATACTTTATATCAGCATCTAAAAAATAATAGTTCAAATTATTATCCTCTCCTACATTATACAATAATTGTTCGTTTGAAATTTTTATTGACCATTTTTTATTTGGTCGAAAAATAAGATTAGCAAATAATTCTAGATTTTTATTCTCTGTCCTAACACTATTAGATGTATTAAAAACAGCGGATAACAAACTTCCACTAGTCTCGAAATCAAGAAGTCCATTAAATGCAGATTTTAATGATAGTTTGTAGTTTGATGAAAATGATAGGTTATTTCTTAACTCTGAATTATTAACGACGTTAAAATAATCATACCAAGAGAGGTTGGTATTTAACTTAATCGTTGATGAAATAGATGGTATAAACTTACTTATTTGTATTGTTCCTATGTAATTTTTATTTCCCGAAACTAGGATTTTTTCTGAAAAAGTAACGGAGTCATCAATCGAAATTCCTGAAGTGTAGGCTTTATCATTATTTATATGAATAAAATTTACAAAAAAATTGAATTGATTGAACCAGTCCGCATAGTTATAGTTAGCTAAAAAAGTATGAGAACCTATAATGTTGAGAGAGGTATTTCCTTTAGAAAAAGTTCTGTAATTTGTTAAGATATAACTTCCGTATAGATCATTTATATTAGGATAATTCTTGTCATAGTTATAGATACTTGTAAACTTTGAATTGCGACCTAATTTGACTTCGAGACCCAGTTTTGGTGATAAGTAATAAACACTTTCTTTGGAATCATCTAAAATAGCGGATTTAAAATTTCCTGAAACGCCATAAACAATGTTCCAATTAGAAAACGTTTTTTTGTTTTTTGCTTCAATAGATAAATGCCTTCGTCGATTATTAACATGATTGTTAGTTTCTGTTTCAATATTGCTATTATCATCTATATTTTGGTAAAGTAATTGTGAGTTTAATTTTTCATTCGTATCAAAATAATTCAAAGACACACTATAGTTTCCTTTCTTATAAGTTTCTAAAAATTCTGATTGAAAATTAAACTCTTTTAACTCCATTCTACTTTTTTGTAATGTTAAATAATCCTCAGAATTGTCAGGGATATTTTGAGTAATATTGTTTTGAATAGAGGGTGTTAAAAAATACTCTTGAGGCTTATCATTATATAAATATGAAGAAGTTAATAATAAAGCACTTTTATCTGAAAGTCGATTTGTATATTTTAAATTTTGATTAATAAAATAATCTTCACTTAATAAGGCTTCTCCAAACATACCACTTGAAGCATTTTGAATACTATTATCATCTATTTTTCCTAACTTAACTTTTAAATTGTAATTTATTTCCGAATTATCTGAAACATCATAGTCAATCTTCAACTGACCTTCGCCCATTAAAGGTATGCGAACTAATTCTTGATTTTCAGTTATTATAATATTTTCAGTACTTGTAATAAATGTACTTTCATTTTCTAGGATTAAAATATTTTTGTCTTTGGTAAAAAAGATATTGGTCTTAATCCTAAATTTTTCGGTCGGCTTGAATATAAGGTTAGTAGCTCCGAAAATACTCTTATTAATATTTACTCTTCGAGGTGTAATGTCTGGTATAAGGTAATCAATGTTTATTAGATTTGATGCACTTCTTTCATTGTCATTTAACGAAGCAAGCGAAAAATAATCATAAGGTGAGGGATTAATCCCAATATTATTAGTACTCCCTAGAATGTAATATTTACTTTGTTTGTTTACTCCAATTAAGTTTATTGAAGCATCATAACGTTCTTTATAACCATAACCAAAATCTCCACTACCATAAGGTTTGGCTTTCACATCTTCTTTTAATAGTATGTTTAAAACTTGTTTATCAGAATCTTTAATTCCTTTTAGGTTTTTATTTTCTTGATAATTTTCTATAGCTTGTACTTTGTCAATAACTGATGAACTAATGTTTTTGGTAGCAATGGTGTAGTTTTTATCAAACATATCATCTCCTTCAATCAACACTTTGTCTATCGGTTTTCCTTTGTAGTTTATTTTTCCATTTTCCGCAACATCCAAACCGGGAAGTTTTTTGATGACATCTTCTATGACTTCTTCCGTGCCATCTGTAAATTTATCCACATTATATGAAACGGTATCTTTCTTTTGTTGTATGGGTGAAACTTTTGCTTTCACTTGGACTTCCTGAAGCAAGGTTACTTCTTCCTTTAGAATAAAGTTTTTGTCAAGTTCTTTATCTACTTCAATTAAATTGAATTGAACGCTTTCTTTTTTATATCCCAATGAACTAACAGATAAAAATGCCTTTCCATTGTATGCAATGTTCTCTATTTTATAAAATCCCTTTGAATTTGTTATGGAATAAGCAATGATTTCAGAATTGGTAGAGTCTTTTAATAGTACATTTGCACTAATTACTGGTAGTTTGGTAGAGTTTTTTACAAAACCTTTAATTGAAACTTGAGCAAATAAAGAACTAGAGATAAAAATCATTAAAACCCATAACTTCCTAATTTTCATCCTCTAAAATGCTTTTTTCAATAAGGTTGATTTTTATTTTAGTGTCAATTTGTGCATCCTTTTCTTGAGTTGATGAATTGATAAACTTTTTAAATTCTTGTAGTTTCTTTCGCCATAACGATTCATATTCATTTCTAGTAATAATATTTTCTTTCGTCAATGTATTGACGAGTTTATTACAATAATCATTATTCAAATTTTTAATACTTAGCAAGTCAAAAAAAACTTCTTTATCCTCGTCTTCAACTTTAATTATAAGTCCTGGCAAATTACCAAACTTCCACGGACCATTATTAACGGGAATTTCAGTTGTAAACCACACAATGTAATTTCTACCCTTATAACTACCTATTGCTTTATAGGCACTATACCCTAACATCCTTTTTATTTCTGGAGTTACTTGCCATTTTTGATTTATAAGAGAGTCCGTGACTAGAAATCTTTTATTAAAAATATGTTCGGACGATAAGATCATTTGATTCGTTTTGTGTACAAAATTATTTGTCTTAATATCAACTTTAAAGTTTCCCGTTTTAGCATCTATCAATTTTTTTGTATTGTTTTTTATGTTATTTTTTGAAAAATAAAATGAACAATTATTATTAACAATTAAGCTAACTGTGTCTTTTTTACTCAGAATGTTTTCAGTATAAGTAATTTCATAATTGTATGTTTTGCTTTGACTATAAGTAGGGAGAGAAAAGATGACAAATATGAGTAGAGTGTAAGTTTTCATGATAAACTAAAATTTATAGGTTAAATAAAAAGTGATACGGTCTTAAACTACTATTCGAAGTAAGCTAGTATTTGGTCTCTTACAGCTATAGCAATATCTCTAGCTTCAGAACACGAACCAGTTACTTCAACTTCTACAGTTACAGTTCCAACTTTTGGAATTTCGATAGTACCACTAACCCGTACTGTTACTGTACAAACGTTACTATACTTTGGAGTAATATTTAGTATTAGTCCCTCCAGTTCATTTACAGTCATATTCATGACTTGATCTGGTGTTAAATTAATAAGTACATCTGTCTTATTTAGTTCAGTCTTAATAAACTGATTGTCAAAGTTATTTGCATATGACCCTGTCAATGCAAATAGAAAAACGAAAATTAAAATGAAATTTCTCATAATATTAGATTTAAATAATGTTAAAAAAATGACCGTATCACTGTTTCTTTTTACTTTTTTAATTGCTCCAAATTGCAGACAACTACCAAATTAGCGCGTATCAGAACCACGTTCCAATATGTCTAACCATATCCCCAAAAAAATTTTAAAAACAAAAACAAGCCGCTCTAATTGAGCAAGTAGGTTATTGGT
>DLPY01000053.1:38436-38855 GCA_002478685.1 Flavobacteriaceae bacterium UBA7446 | reverse complement strand
CTAATTCAATTTTAATCATATCTACGTTTTTACAACATATCAGAGTAATCTTCTGGTAGTTCAGCATCAATGTCTCTTAAATACTTTTCAAGTACGCTTATGGTAGAGTGGCCTGTAATTAGCATAAGCTCGCTTTTTGCTTGGTGTGGGGAGTATCGTTTACGGAGCTCTCTATAAACTTTTGTTGTAAAGGTGTGTCGAAAGGAGTACATGGTGTAATCAATGCCTAAGCGAATATTACCTTTCAATAGGCTTTTTCGGTTTAAGTATTTTTTAAAAAGAACAAGTCTTGATTCATAGTCGTTATAAGTAGAGGCTGCTACGCTTTGTTGTTTTAAGTTTAATGCAAAATCTAGAGCGGATTCAGTTTCATAAATTTCCGTTTCGATGCGATCTTGAAATGGATTTATCCCATCTTT
>DLPY01000053.1:37922-38179 GCA_002478685.1 Flavobacteriaceae bacterium UBA7446 | reverse complement strand
AGCAGCTCAACGATAGATTTTTTCATTAATTTCAACTCTTTTAGGCGTGCTTTTTTTGTTTTCAGCCTATTCAACGCCCATTTTAATATTTGGAACACGCTCCATTTCTCCACGTTCGTTTATGTGGTTAAAATACACATATCAAGGCTTTGATAGGTCATAGTCCTTACCTCCGTGATAAATTTTTGGATTTGTGTACTTTTTACCCATATGGCTGTTTTGTACTTTTCCGTGTACTTTTTTTAATTCTTTAAGAA
>DLPY01000053.1:0-37564 GCA_002478685.1 Flavobacteriaceae bacterium UBA7446 | reverse complement strand
CCCGACCTCCGGGTTATGAATCCGACGCTCTAACCGGCTGAGCTACCTCGCCAAAGCGGCGCAAATATAACAATTTGTTTTTCCTTTTTATCGCTGTTTTTTTGCCTTTTCTTTTAAAGGTCGGTTTTAATCTATATATTGGACCTTTTATTATCTATGTCAAAAATAAAATTTGAGCTTGAGTTTGTTATACAAGCCTCACCTCAGTTACTATACCAATACATATACACCCCGTCTGGACTTTCAGAATGGTTCGCAGACAATGTCAATGCGCGCACTGAAAAATATTCTTTCTTTTGGGACGATTCTGAAGAAGAAGCACAATTACTTCGTAAAAAATCAAACGAATTTGTGTGTTTTCGTTGGCTTAATGATGATGATCAAGATGATTATTACTTTGAAATGCGTATTGTAGTGGACGAGATTACCAAAGATGTTTCGGTTGTGGTAACAGATTTCGCAGAAGAAGACGAATTAGATGAAACTAAAATGCTATGGGAAAGTCAAATTGGAGATTTAAAACAAATTTTAGGCTCGACATAAGCGTATGATAAATTTAAATGGTGCGCTGCAATCGGCTACTTCGTCACTTTTTTCATTTGAAAATCGTGGTTTTTTGTACGGCGATGCCGTTTTTGAAACCCTTCGTTATGGGCAAAACCACCTACACTTTTGGGAAGACCATTATTTTAGATTGATGGCTGCCATGCGTGTGTTTCGTATGAATATCCCTGTGTCATTTACTCCTGAATTCTTGGAGCAAGAATGCTTACGTGTGGTGGAAGCGCAAAGTACTACTGCATATTCATGGCGCATCCGATTGACTGTTTTTAGAAATGACGGCGGTCTTTATGTGCCTGCTACTCGCGATGTGAGCTATGTGATTGAAGCTAAGCCTCTTTTGGACGAATTCTACACTTCGAAAGATAGCTATAGTGTGGAATTATTTAAAGATTATTACGTCCAAAAAAGTATGTTGTCTAATCTGAAGTCTAACAACAAAGCCCTGAATGTTATTGGCAGTATATTTATGCAGGAACAAGGTTTTGATAACGGTATTTTGGTCAATGACGATAAAGAGGTAGTAGAGTTTTTAAACGGAAATCTTTTTATTGTTGATAATGGTACATTGCGTACACCACCATTAGCTTCTGGATGTTTGGATGGGATAATGCGCAAGCAGTTGATGCGATTGGCAAAAAAGCAAGGGATTACTTGTGTTGAAGAAAAAATTTCTCCTTTTGATTTGCAACAGGTCCAAGAAATTTTTATGTCTAATTCTATTTTAGGAGTTCAACCAGTGTCTTCGTATCGACGAACCAACTATCAAAATCCTATTGCGTTACAATTGCAACGCGTACTCAACGAATCCGTTAATTCAATCCGGGAGCATTAGGCGCAAAAGAGTACAACGCTAGTTCGCCGCCGAGATCTCTTAAGATTTTTCCCCAGAGTTGTTTCTCATTTTCAAACAGGTTATAACTGTTTTTCACTAAAAGCCATGTGTTGGTTTTGGTCTCCTCAGCTAATTGTCCATTACTCCAACCAGCATAACCTAACAAAAACTTAATTTGGTTTGATAGTAGTTTACTTGATAATAAAGCCAACTTGATATCTTCTAGCTCACCGCCCCAAAAAAGACTGTTTCCTAGAGGCAGCGCATTGGCGATATCTTCTTTGGTATGAATGTAAAACAACCTGTCATCTTCTACGGGTCCACCCTGAAAAACAGGAGCATCAATACCCATTTCAGGGAGTAAATCATCTAATGTGTAATGCGTATGTTGATTGATTACAAACCCCAACGCCCCATTTTCATTATGTTCTGCCATTAGCACCACGCTGCGCCCAAAAGACTGGTCGCCAAGTATGGAGGGGTGCGCTACCAAAAGTTTCCCTGTCATCATATAAACCTGGATTTTTCTGGAAAGCTGAAACCGTTAAGCAAGGCAGCTGTTTTCATACTTTTTTTATTTGGTAATTGAAGCTCATCAATGTAAACGTAACCATCATTAACCGCAACATTAAGCTGCTGATCTTCAATGGTTATGGTTCCTGGCGGAAGGATGGGTCTTCCCACCACAAAATGTGCGTAATTCAACTTTACATAAAGCTCTTCGTTGGGCAATTCCAGAATACTCCATGCTGTTGGGAAAGGATTCAGCCCTTGAATGTGATTGACAATTTCTTGCCCATTTTTACCCCAATCTACCCGAGTGTTTTCTCTTGTTAGTTTTGGGGCGGGAATCAAATCTTTAGTAATGGGTTGTGGAACAGCTGTTGCACTTCCCGATGCCAAAACATCCAATGTCTTTACAATCATTTCTCCAGACAAAGCTTGCATACGTTTGCTTAGTGCTCCCATGGTTTCTTCGGGTTTTATGGTCATGCGTTGTCGGAGTAAAACAGCACCAGTGTCAATTTTTTCATCAATTAGAAAGGTTGTTAACCCAGTTTCTTTTTCTCCGTTGATGATTGTCCAGTGAATTGGAGCAGCACCTCGATATTGAGGTAAAAGAGATGCGTGGAGGTTAAATGTTCCCAGTGATGGAATGCTCCAAACGACTTTTGGAAGCATTCTAAAAGCAACCACAACAAAGACATCTGCGTTGAATGTTTTTAGTTGATTTAAGTTGTCTTTATCGTTTAATTTTTCAGGTTGCAGCAGTGGAATATCTTGAGCTAAAGCTTCTTCTTTTACAGCAGAAAAGCGTAATTTTTTACCTCTTCCCGCAGGACGGTCTGGAGCTGTAACCACTGCAACTACTTCGTGTCGACTTTCCAATATACCACGCAATCCTGCCACTGCAAAAGCAGGCGTTCCCATAAAAACTACTCGTAACGATATACTCATTTTAACCTGTAAAAATTTGCTTTTTCTTGTTCTATAAGTTCTTCATTTATCATTTCACTTAGTGCATCAATAACATGTTCTCTGCCGTATTTTGACTCCAAAATCAATTGTTCCAAAGATAGGCTTTCTGTACTCGAAAGCAGGTTTTTTAATTCCAGAATTACATCTTTAATAGCGGTCTTATTTTTTAAACAATTTGAACAGAAATTGCACTTATTCTTTGTTTTTTCGCCAAAGTAACCCAACAATTTTTTTCGGTAGCAGATTGATGTGGAGCAATATTCCCATACCGAATTTGCCAATCGTCTTTTTTCTTTTTTAAATCGACTCAATTGCTGAATAACAGGAAATAATGTTCGCTTATCTTCTCGCGGGACAAGAAATTGAATCGCACTATCTACATGCAATTGCTCCACTTTTGCGGTACCATTTTTTTCCATTGCCTTTAATGATTCCACGCATTGCTGCAAAGGCACATTACATCGTTTTGCTATTGTGAGCAGGTTTATTGGCTGCACTCTTTCTGTGATTCCGCCAACGTTTCGCAATAAATAATCGATTAAATTATCGTTTTTACCATTACTACCTTCTTCAAGTTTTAACGACGTTTTTGGTGTATTATATGTCGTTAACGAAAGTACTTGACCACGCTCCAAAAGCGCTAATACGTGAAAGGTTATTTTTGGATTTACATCGTATCGTTGACAAAACAGATTTAAATTAAATTCCAACATTTCTTGTGGCAATTCGCCATAGGCGATATCAAAATAGTGGCACAAATGCTTGTAGGTTTTTTGAATAGCTTCTTTTGGCGGAACACTAGCCATAAGTCTGTTCCACATTTTTTTTTCATCTTCTTGTCCTACAAAAAGCGTCGCTATTGACGAGCTTCCATCTCTGCCACAACGCCCCACTTCTTGATAATATTGCTCCATGCTAAACGGCAAAGTAGCGTGTACTACACGCTGTACATTTGCTTTGTCTATGCCCATGCCAAAAGCCGTGGTAGCCACTATAACAGCTGTTTTTTCTTGCATCCAATTAGTAATTCGCGATTCTTTTTCGGCTGCGCCTCCATGAAAAAATACCGCTTTATGCCCCATATTATTGAGGTGTTTGCTCAGCAGTTCGGCACTTTTTCGTGTGCCCACATACACAATGCTCGGAGTACCTTTAGGCTCCAATGCTGCTGAAATAGATTCGAGTTTGTTGTTAGTATGCACTACACGCAGCTCAATATTTGCTCTATCAAACAAACCCACAATTTTCTCTGGCGATTGCAACTTTAAGGAATTACAAATGTCTTCTCTAACGGAAGCTGTAGCTGTGGCTGTAACTGCAATAGTTGGAATGTCTGAGAGTAGGTTCTTTAGGGAGATGATTTCACGGTAAGCAGGTCTAAAATCGTGCCCCCATTCCGAAATGCAATGCGCTTCATCAATGGCAAGCAATGAAAGTTGCATTTTCGACAAATGCGCTTGCACTAGCGGATGCTGCGCTCGTTCGGGCGATAGATACAGAAATTTAAAGTTTCCAAACTTACAATTGTCCAATGCCCTTACAAGGTCGTCTTCTTGCATGCACCCTGATATATGCATGGCACGAATTCCTTTCTTATGAAGTCCTTCTACTTGATCGCTCATAAGTGCGATTAATGGACTGATAACCACGCAAACTCCAGGCAATAACAATGCAGGAAGTTGATAGCAAAGGCTTTTTCCGCCGCCTGTGGGTAACACCACAAGGCAGTCGCGTCTATCTAAAACAGCTGAAATCGCCTCTTGTTGTCCTGTGCGAAACATAGAAGCACCCCAATAGGTTTGAAGGATATCTTTTACGTTTTTATTCATAGATTTTCTAAAATAAACGCACGGCGTTTAGCAATACTAACTCGAGGTACTTCAATGCACTCCATGCCATAGGTTGCATAGGTTTCTATTAACGCAAGATGATTTTTTTCAGATTCATTAAAATTTTCCATGCGTTGGGTGTCTTGCTCGAATATGGCTTCCCACGGCGGTAAAACAAAAACTTTGTCGTAGGTAAAATTTGTGCAATCTAATTCCATACCGCATGGAATGTCATATCCCGATTCATGCAAATACGCCACCACATCATGGATACCACGGTCATATAATTGTACGGGGAGCGTACTTTCCATGAAGTAATCGTGAAGTCTGTTTTCAAAAATAGTCTCACTAAATGCCAATGGGCTTTCCAAAAAAGGACGATGAATGCCTTTGGCTTGCGCTGCCGAAATAATAGCTCTTGACACTTCACTGTAGCAAGAAATTTCAGCGTGATTTACAATATTAAGTAAGGTGGTTTTTCCACTAGCCGGAGCGCCGGTCAGCACAACTTTTTGTTCTATAAACATACACAAATGTCGGGATTTATAACCTTTTCTAAAACTGTATCTTTACACCATGCAACACATCGCAAAAGACGATTCGTTTTACCAACGCTTCCGCCAACAACTTTTAGACACAAGTTCATGGCCTGGAGTGTATGTGTTTAAATTTATTGTGCCTGCATCTGGCAATGCCAAAGAAACACTTAACGCCCTCTTTACAAACCACGAAGTTAAAATTTCAGTTCGCGCTTCAAGCAAAGGCAAATACAACAGTATTTCTGTTTCTGGAACTTTTGATAGCCCTGATGTAATCATTGAAAAATATAAGCAGGCAGCTAAAATTCCAAATATCATCCAGCTCTAATCTTTTTTTATTAGTTTTAACGCTAAATATTTTTTCCTTGATAGAAAATCTTCAATACAATAACGAACGCTCTCAATTGGCGATACCGGAATACGGTCGTCATATTCACAAAATGATTCAGCAAGTAATGGCTGAAGAAGACAAAGAGCAACGCAATAAACAAGCCCAGGCCATTATTGGTATCATGGGAAATCTAAATCCGCACTTACGTGATGTTGCTGATTTCCAGCACAAACTTTGGGACCAATTATTTATTATGTCCGATTTTAAATTGGATGTAGATGCACCTTTTCCAAAGCCTAGTGCCGAAGTATTGGCAGCACGGCCAACTCCGATTGATTACCCTCAGTCATACCCCAAATATCTTTTTTATGGGAACAATATTAAGGGAATGATTGATGTGGTGGTAGATTGGGAAGAAAGCGAACTCAAAGAAGCCTTGGTTTATGTGATTGCGAATCACATGAAAAAATGCTTTTTGAATTGGAACAAAGATACCGTTGAAGATCAAGTAATTTTTGATCATTTAGCAGAGCTTTCGGGTGGAAAGATTGTGCTTTCTGGCAAGGGAGAAGTCTTAACCGATTCTGAAAATCTAATCCGCTTATCAAACAAACGATTCGGCAAAGGCGGAAGTAGAAATAAGCATAAAAAGTATCGAAACCCAAAGCAACGTCGCAAGTAAATGGGAGCTTTTAAGATTACAGGTGGTGTGTCTCTTTCTGGGGCTATTCAGCCTCAAGGAGCTAAGAACGAGGCACTACAAGTTTTATGTGCCGTTTTGCTTACTCCTGAGCCTGTAACCATAAGCAACGTCCCTGATATTATCGATGTAAATAAACTCATTGATATTCTTGTTGAATTGGGTGTAAAGGTTGAAAAGCACAGTGCTGACAGCTACACTTTTCAAGCAGATGACGTGGATATTGATTATCTCCAATCTGATGATTTTAAGCTTGCTGGACGCGGACTTCGTGGTTCAATAATGATTGTTGGTCCTTTGTTGGCTCGTTTTGGAAAAGGATTTATCCCAAAACCTGGTGGAGATAAAATTGGTCGTCGCAGACTGGATACTCACTTTCAAGGATTTATAAAGCTTGGCGCAACATTTCGTTACAACAAAGAAGAGTATTTCTATGGTGTTGAAGCTGATGAATTACAGGGAGCCTTTATGTTGTTAGACGAAGCCTCGGTTACTGGAACGGCAAACATTGTCATGGCTGCAGTAATTGCCAAGGGTACTACTACCATTTATAATGCAGCCTGCGAACCGTATCTGCAACAGCTATGTAATATGCTAGTGCGTATGGGTGCAAACATTTCGGGTATTGGGTCTAATTTATTGGTCATTAAGGGCGTTGAATCACTTGGTGGAACAGAACATCGCATCTTGCCCGATATGATTGAAATCGGTAGTTGGATTGGACTTGCTGCACTTACCCAAAGTGCGCTAACCATAAAAGATGTGAGTTGGCAATACTTGGGGCAGATTCCAGATGTATTTCGGCGATTGGGAATTACTATTGAGCAAAAAGGCGATGATATGTTTATTCCGGCTCATATGGATGGCTACGAAATTCAAAGCTATATCGACGGTTCGGTAATGACTATTGCTGATGCGCCTTGGCCAGGGTTTACCCCCGATTTGCTTAGCATCGTACTTGTTGTAGCTACTCAAGCAAGAGGTAGCGTTCTTATTCATCAAAAAATGTTTGAAAGCCGCTTGTTCTTTGTGGATAAACTCATTGATATGGGGGCTAAAATTATTTTGTGCGATCCACACCGTGCCAACGTTATCGGTCACGATTTTAAATCAACTCTGAAAGCCACTACAATGACATCACCCGATATACGTGCAGGTATTTCGTTGCTCATTGCGGCTCTTTCTGCAAAAGGCACAAGTACCATTTTCAATATTGGGCAAATTGATCGAGGGTACCAAGATATTGATACACGCCTTCGGAGGTTGGGTGCTCAGATTGAGCGTATCTCTTAAAAAATTATCGCTTAGAAACCTTGTTGTTGCTGATACTTCTTTGGCGGGAACATTTAAATCTCCCTACTTCGTCGGAACGTTTTTTTGTGTGCTTGGTTTTTCTTCCCTGAACACGCTTTCGCCACAATTTAAAACTACTCGGTTTCATATTGCTTCGCATGATGTCAATCACTTCTTGTTCTTTAAGTCCAAATTGCATCTTAATGGCATCGAAGGGAGTACGGTCTTCCCAGCCCATTTCTATAATGCGATCAATTTCTTTTTCGTTGAGCTCTTTTTTCATCTGTCCATAATATTCTCTCTGTTGGGTAGCGTGTGCTTTGCCAAAATACGTTTACTTTCTTTACGCACTTTTGCATTGCGCTGCATATGCCACAATACGGTTGAGGCATGTTTATATGTTTCTTTAATATCTACAATGGGTTTTGGATACTGTTTACCTAAAATAACCTCATATCCGTGTTGTTCTATTCCTGTCAAAGTCCATGGTTCAATGACAAAAGACGTGGGTAATTTTGCCAATTCGGGCACCCATTTTCGAATAAAAACTGCATCGGTATCATGCTCTAAAGCGTTTTTGGTTGGGTTGTAAATTCGTAACATATTGATTCCCGTTTCTCCTGCTTGCATTTGAAATTGAGGGTAGTGAATGCCAGGCTCAAAATCTAAAAATTGACGCCCCAAAAATGCTGCGCCTGCTTGCCAAGGCTGCCACAAATGATGCGTAAAAAAAGATACCACCAAGGCACGCATCCTAAAATTTAAATATCCAGCTTCTACCACGCAGCGCATGCATGCATCCACGAGTGGATAGCCTGTTTTACCATTTTTCCACGCGTCAACATAGGCTAGATTTAATGGTTTGTTCAAATTGTGGTACCCTGCATTTACGCTTTTAAACTCCATTTGGGTTTCCATTTCAAATTTTTGAATAAAATGCGCTTGCCAACGCAATCTGGAGGTAAATGCATTGATTTGAGAGGCACTTGCGCCAATTGTTTTGGCTTGTTTGGCACGTTGCCAAACGTAACGCACTGATAAATTTCCCCATGCCAAATAGGGCGAAATACGGCAGCAATGCAAACGAGCTGCTTCGGGTTTTGAAATGTTTTGTTGATATTTCTTGTGACGCTTTTTTAAAAAACTTTCCAAATAAGCCAACCCTTTTTTTGTTCCGCCTTGCTGAATACCTTCTAATTTTTTAGATCGAAGGGGTATTTCATCTATTGGAAATGTTTCTGTTGAAATAAAATCTCCAGTAGTTGCTTTGAATGGTTTAATAGGCTTCATCATGTAGTTTGTCCAATACTCACGCCAGTTTTTTCGATTTGTCAATCCTCTAAACACGCCATTATTAATATGTTCTACCCAATGAATATCTTTCGAAACACACCATTTTTTCACCTCCTTATCTCTGTTGTAGGTGCAATTTAACCCTGTTTCTTGCATGGAAAAAAGGGTTTTGATTTCCCAGTTTTTAACTAGATTCTCCAGTACATCTGTGACTTCACCACTTAAGCAGTGGACTTTGGTTTTATAAGATTTTAACTCCTGATTTAACTCAAAAATAGATTGCTTAATAAAATTCCAATGCCGTTCGTGATAGTGTAAATTACTCTCAAGGCTAGGTTCAAAAATATAGATTAAAAGGAGTGGTGTTTTTGCTTCTATGGCGCGTTGAAGCCCTTCATTGTCAAGTATACGCAAATCGCGCTTAAACCAGAAAACATTAATAACTGGTTTAGAATGCATCTGGATTTTCCATGATTTTATAGGCTCGCGCCTTAATTTGTGCCAACTCCTCAGGATCGATTTTGCCCAGTAAATTATACATCATACCCATGCGATTATTCCCTTTAAGCTCCGCTCTTTTATCGTCCAAAAAATTCCAATACAAACTATTAAATGGGCATGCATTTTCTCCTGTACGCCTCTTTTTGTCATAACTACATTGCGTACAATAGTTGCTCATTTTGTTAACATACGACCCCGACGAAACGTAAGGTTTAGTGGCCAAAATCCCACCATCGGCGTACTGGCTCATACCACGCGTGTTTGGAAGCTGAACCCATTCCACAGCATCTCCATAAATGCCTAAATACCATGCATCTACTTCATCTGGGTGAGTTTGGAGTAACAATGCAAAATTTCCAGTAATCATCAAGCGCTGAATGTGATGTGCATAGGCATTATCCAAACTATTTTTGATGCTTGTTTTAAGGCAATTCATTTTGGTGTTACCTGTCCAATAGAAATTGGGGAGTTTCCCATAATTATTCAGTTCATTTTTCTGTTTGTATTGAGGCATTTCTTTCCAATAGAGCCCCCGAATATATTCGCGCCAACCTAAAATTTGACGTACAAAACCCTCAATTTGCGAAAGATTAATGGCATCATCTTTTCTATACGATTCAATAGCACGTTCGATTACTTCATTAGGGGAGATGAGTTTTACATTTAAACTAAATGAAATACGCGCATGAAATAAATTGGTTTCCTCTTGATGCATTGCATCTTGGTAAGTACCAAAATCTTGAAGCAAGTGTTCGCAGAAGTAGTTTAATTGTTGAAGCGATTGATCTCTAGACACAGCAAATAAAAATGATGTAGCATCAAATGTTCCTATAGTATCTATTTTTGTTTCAACTACTTGATTATAAATTTCTTGCGACAGTGTCGCATCGGGCTGATAGGGTGGAGGTATAACACCTCCTTTCCATGTGTTTCTATTAAACTTATCGTAATTCCAACTTCCTCCTTCTGGTTGACCGTCCACCATTAGGTATTGGTGTTTTTTCCGCATGTAACGGTAAAAGAATTCCATAACCAATGCCTTTTTACCTTTATAGAATTCCGCTAATTCGTTTCGAGTTGTCAAGAAATGCTCGGTATCGTAAGTTTTTATAGCAATGTTAAGTGAATGGCTTAGTTTTTTGAGTTGTTCGTCCAACCGAAATTCATCAGGAAGTTGGTAAGCAAAAGAAGTTGCACTCAAAAGTTGGGTTACTTTTTTGATGTTTTTTTCTAAATTGTGTGTGTTTTTGGGGTCGTCAATGGTGTAATATATCACGGTGTGCCCGTCTTTTTCTAGCTTTTGAGCAAAAGTGCGCATCGCAGCAAAGAAGGCTACTACTTTTTGCACATGATGCTTTACATAATCCGTTTCTTGCCGCATCTCGAACATCACATAGCAAACTTTATTGTTCGGTTCAATAAACCACGTGTGATTTTCGTTGAGTTGATCGCCAAGAATGAGTCGTACTTCCATTAGAAAAGTGTTGTTTGAAGCCAAGTCTTTTGGTAGGTATTATTGGGGTCATAACGTTCTGCTTGCCAAGCAATGTTAAACTTTCGGTCTCGTGGATCGTTGCCCACGCCTGCATTATACATCCAGTTGCCGTAATTGCTATGCACATCATAATCAATTAACATAGCTTCAAAATAGGCTGCGCCGATGCGCCAATCTAAATGCCATTCTTTACTAAAAAAACTCGCTGCGTTTTGCCTTCCTCTATTGCTCATAAACCCAGTGGAAGCTAGCTCTCGCATATTTGCATTGACAAATGGTTCGGGCGTATTCCCGTCAATCCATTTTTGAACACGACGTTTATCTGTTTCCCAATCATATGATTTGTTTAAGATACCACCTATTTTGAATAATTTATTTCGGTGTTTTAGAGATATGTATTTAAAATAGTCGCGCCAAATAAGTTCAAAAACAAGCCAATAGGTGGAGTCATTTTTGACAACTCTTTGCTCATACTTTTTCACTTCAGCATAAATAGATCTTGCCGAAATTGAACCAAATGCCATCCAAAGCGACAGCTTGGAGCTGTATTTTTTTCCCAACAAACCGTTCCGTGTTTTTTTATAATAGGAAAGTTGCTTGGTATCCCAAAAGTAGTGTTGAATGCGTTCCCATGCTGCTGTTTCGCCTCCCACAAAAGGCACTGCAGTTCTGTGGTCGTTCGAGGCGCTTTCATAACCCAATGCATCGAGTGTTGGTAGTGCTGGAACAATAGTTAAAAGATTCTCAGTAGGCATGGTTTCAGGGATGCCAATGGGTGATCTGACCTTACTTTGCTTTTCGCATTTTTTTCTAAAAACCGTAAAGACTTCCGGAATGTTCGAAAATTCCATGGGAATATCGTCAGGATGAAACAAAAATTGGTCGTAATATAAATGCGTGTTAATTTTTTTAGGGATTTGTGCAGTTTCTTCTACTTCTTCTTGTGTCCATTCGGATTGTCCATATAAGTCGCTTATATGATACTTTTCTTGAATTTGGCGCAATGCTTCTGCCAAATTACCAACGGATACCCACAAAGAGATGTTTAAACGTGCTAAATCTTTTTGGAGTTGGGTTAATGTTTGTAGTAGAAATTGGGCGCGAAAGCGTTCCATTTTTTTAAACCCCCAGGGTGTTTCGTTTAGCCAATGCTCAGGAAGGTGATACACCGCAATAACAAGGTTGTGGCGGTTTATGGCATGAGTAAGCGCTTGATTGTCATTAATACGCAAATTGTTTCGAAACCAAACTATCGCTGCTGTTTTTGTCTTCTGCATTTTTCGCTACAATATTTTACCTGTTCCCAATTTTTACTCCATTTTTTGCGCCACTCAAAAGGAAGATTGCATGCCACGCATACCTTTTGTGGTAAATGTTCCTTTTTGACACCTCTCATGTTGCCAATCCGGCTTTATAAGTTTCCAAACATCGCTCTCGAGCCATTTTGTGATCCACCATCTGATTTGGATAAGATAATGATTGATACTCAGGCACCCACTTTTGGATGTATTTATGGTCTTTATCAAATTTTTTGACTTGTTCAGTTGGATTAAACACTCTAAAATAAGGTGCTGCATCAACGCCACAACCTGCAACCCATTGCCAATTGCCTACATTACTGGCCTGCTCATAATCAAGCAGTTTTTCAGCAAAATAGGTCTCACCCCAACGCCAATCTATCAATAAATGTTTACACAAAAAACTGCCTACCAGCATGCGCACCCGATTATGCATAAATCCTGTTTGTTTGAGTTCGCGCATTCCTGCATCAACAAGCGGATAGCCTGTATTTCCTTCACGCCATTTTTTAAAATCTTTCTCGTTGTTGCGCCATGCAATGCGATCGTATTGAGGTTTAAAGCTGGAGTGAGTAGTATGTGGGTAATGCCATAAGATTTGCATAAAAAATTCACGCCACACCAGCTCTTTTAAAAAAGTAGGGTGGGTACTTGTGAGTGCCCTTTGAATGACTTTTCGAATCGATACTGCACTAAAACGCAAATAGACACCTAACTTACTAGTACTGTCCATGGAAGGAAAGTTCCGGGTGGCGTCATAGGCATCCATCATAACTTTGGAATCGTTGGCAGTTGGTATATTATGTTTTCCTGTGCTAAAACCCAATTCTTCTAGAGAAGGGATTTTGCCAAATGTAGTTTTGTAAAGTTTATGGAGTAGAGTTTCAGAGGGGTAGTTAGGAATACCCATTTCTTCCATTTTAGCTATCCAAACTCGAGAGAAGGGGGTATAAACTTTGTAGGGTGTACCGTCTTTTTTAAGGACCTCGTGTGGCGCAAAAAGCACCTGGTCTTTAAACTTTTTGAAGATAACACCCATCTCAGTGAGTTTTTGCTGTATTTCTTCGTCGCGTAATCTCGCGTATGGCTCATAATCTTCGTTGGTATATACTGCATTAATGTTATAATCGCGGCACCACTTTGAAATACATTCCAACGGATTCCCTTTTTTCACCAACATACCACTGCCGTTCGCTTGAAAACTGCAATTTAGCTTTGAGATGTGTGAATGAATAAACCCTACACGCGCATCGTTTTTTGGCAATTTGTTAATGATATTTTCATCGAACACAAAAACAGGTAGCACGGTATTAGCATCCGAAAGCGCGTGAAATAATCCTGCGTTATCGGTTTCTCGTAAATCTCGACGAAACCAAAATAAAATCATCCATTGACATTTAGAGAAGACATACCTCCATCTAGCCCGAGTACTTGCCCTGTCATCCAACTGCTTTTTTCTAACAACAAAAACGCAGCTAATTGTGCCACGTCTTGCGTCGTTCCAATGCGTTTAAGCGGATGCCTTAGCGCTGCTTTTTCCTTTTTAGCATCGTTGTTTAAAAAACGATTTGCTAGAGGGGTATCTGTAATGGAAGGTGCAATTACGTTTACCCTTATTTTTGGCGCCCATTCAGCCGCTAACGAACGCCCTAGTCCTTCCAAAGCTCCTTTGGATGCTGCTACACTTGCATGGAAAGGCATTCCGGTTTGTACTGCTACGGTGCTAAAAAGCACCACACTTGCTTGCTGACTTGCTTCTAATAAGGGCTGTAGTTGTTGAAGTGTTTTTACAGCACCCATAACATTTATAGAAAAATCAGCAGTAAATGCCTCGTGTTTTAGCCCTTTAAAAGGGCGTAAGTTGATGCTTCCAGGACAATAAACAAAGCCATCAATTACGGAAGGAAGTTGATCTAAAGGGAAGTCGTCTTTTAGTACATCAAATGGAATATGCGAGACATTTTTTCCCGCCAAGCCCTCATTTGACCTCGAAGCAATAAAAATTGATGAATTTGTGGGAAGTTCATCGATAATTTGGCTGCCAATACCATAGCTACCGCCAATTAATAAATATGTTTTGCTCATAATGTTGAATTAAAAATTTCGTTTAGTGCTTTTTCTCTGTAATCAAAAATTTGCTTGACTTTGGTGCGTACAAAAAGTGCATGAGCCAACCATCCAAGTGGACCAAGTGGTAATTTGTAATCCACAATATCTTCCATTATTACTCCATTTTTGTTTTTTTTGATAAAGTGCTTATGATGCCAAAAAGTATAAGGTCCAAATCGTTGCTCATCGACAAAAAATTCGCCTTCTTGCACATTTGTAATTTCAGTTACCCACCTGAACGGAATGCCTAATATAGGGGTAAGGCGGTATTGAATTATTTGTCCGGGAAACATCTTGCGCTCTGCGCCAGAAATAATGTCAAACCCCATATAATCCGGGGTAATGCGTTTTAGATTTTTGGGGTCGGACAAAAATATCCACGCCTCTTCCATGGTGGTAGATAATTCTTGTCTTGAAGTGTGTTGGTACATAGCATAGGTTTTAGGCAAATATACCTATTTTGTTTAATGATAGTTTAAAAAAGTTAAACAAAATTAACTTCCAAACTTGCTCTTCAAGGCTTTTTCAGTTTGAATAATTGAAACGAAGGGAATTAAAGTTACAAAGATTATAGCAACCCATACGTGTCCAATTTTATAGTCTAGTAGGATAAAAGGAGCGCAGAATAGCAAACAATAATAGCCTGCTTGTTTAATGTATTTTGCCGATTCTTTCTGTGCAAAATCCCAATGTTCTTTACTTTTTTTAGAGAGCGAAGTGCGGTATCCATAGAAGTCATTGATTTTTTTTGGAGGATAGCGTAATAAAATCCAACCTGACAACAAATAAATGAGGCCACAGAGACCACAAGTAAGTATAGCGGGATTAATGTACATTTCGTGAAAGTACAAAAATCTTAAACGTAAAAACAGCAACTGCCATCCCAGCAAAAGGCGCTGTAAAATATATCCACATGGGTTCCCAATGATTTCCAACAAGTGCCGGTCCTAAAGATCGTACGGGATTCATAGATGCGTTGGTAAGAGGTCCAGCGAACATAGCTTCTAATAGTATGACGCCACCTACCGCAACACCGGCTATAGGTCCTATTTTTTTGCTGCCTATACTAATTTGAAGGATAACAGTCATCAAGAAAAATGAAAGTAAAAACTCTAGCCAAAATGCATTAATATGCGGAATAGTGGGTATAGTAGCACCTATAATTTCACTTTCTGGGATAAGGGCTTGTACGGTAAGGCTAGCGGTAATAGCTCCAAAAATTTGCGCTAAAACATAACGGGGTACTTTTTTCCATTCAAATCGATTAGCCAAAGCAAATGAAAGCGTTACAGCAGGATTAAAATGCGCACCTGATTGTTCTCCGAATGCATAAATCATAGCCATTACAATAAGTCCCCAGGTTATGGCAACACCTTCGTGCGCAACGGCGCCAGTAGTTTCATTTACTGCCATGGCAGCTGTACCACAAAAAACCATGGCAAAAGTCCCAATAAATTCTGCGTAAAGAGCAGTACGTATCATTTTGCAAATGTAAAGATATAAGGTTAGCTAAATGTTATGTTATTTGAGATAAGACGCAAGTAGCTCATGGGTCTTGTTAGTAGGTAAACCAACAACATTGGTGTATGAGCCTTCAATGTGTGTGACACCAACAAGCCCAATCCATTCTTGAATCCCATATGCCCCTGCTTTATCAAGTGGATTATATGTTTTTATGTAGTGCTTGATTTCGTTTTCGGTGAGTTTACGGAAGGTTACTTTTGTAGTGTCGTTTGTGCAGGTTTGAGCAGTTGCACTGCTCAGACATACAGAACTTATGACTTCGTGGGTCTTTTCTGATAAAGATTTAAGCATTTTTATGGCATCGGTTTTATTTTGTGGTTTGCCAAGTGCATTTCCTTCATGCCATACAATGGTATCTGCTGTAATCACAAATTCGTTGGGAAGTAATTTTTTTTGGTGTGCTTTTCCTTTTAGTTTTGCTAAAAAATCTGTTATGGCTGCACCTTCCAATTCTTGAGAGTATACTTCATCTACTTTTACAACACGTTGTTTAAATGGAATATTCATTTGCCTAAGCAATTCAACACGACGTGGCGAGCCAGATCCTAAATAAAATCTATATCTCATTTACTGTCGTTGCGCGCATTGGTTAATGCACCCCATTTATCCTGTACTTTTAGCACTTGCTCAATTACATCACGCACACAACCTTTTCCACCATTTTTGTGCGAAATATAAGCCGCAGCATCTAAAACTTCAGTGACGGCGTCGTTTGGGCAACACCCAATTCGAGCCATGTTCATGGCGGCAATATCTGGAATATCATCACCCATAAAAAGAATTTCGTCATATGAAATATTGTGTTTTTCAGTGTACTCTTTAAGTACAGGTTCTTTTTTATGCGCCCCCAAATACACATCGCCCACCCCCAGTTGCTGTAATCGATGACGCACTGCTTCATTGGTGCCACCAGAAATTATGGCAACACGAAAACCTGCATGTAATGCTGCTTTAACGGCATATCCGTCTTTGGTGTTCATGGTACGTACCATTTCTCCATCAGGTAAGATGGTAATACTTCCGTCGGTAAATACGCCGTCTACGTCAAATACAAAAGTAGTAATATGGCGAAAATCTTCTTTAAAGTTCATGTGTTGTGTGTGTTAAAAATAGATTGACTTAAAATACGGTAGAGTTCAGCATCTTTTTCGGATAAAACAGACAGGTGTTTTTGTTGCGTAAGGGTGTCGTTTCGTTTTGCAGGCCCTGTTTGTAGGTCAGTTGTACGCGTTAAAAAACTACGTTCAAATGTTTCTTTTAATAATGGATGTAAGAGCGAAAAGGGGAGTGCTGCTTTTGTGGTAATGCGTTGACTCACGCCTATCAGGTGATTGCAAAAATTATTAGAAAAAACAGCGGCAGTGTGCAAATGTAGGCGCTGATTTTCAGTGATTTGATGCACGCTTTCACTTAATTGTGATGCAAGCGTTTTGAGTAGTTTTATGTCTTTCGTATTTGTTGCCTCAATACAAATAGGGGTGCTACTCCAATCAAAATGAAAATTTTTCTTAAAGCTTTGTAAGGGATAAAAAACTCCTCTGCGTTTTATTGGTTTAAGCGCATTTATTGATGTTGCACCAGCGGTATGTACAACCAGAACATCAATATTTATAAGTTGCTCGGCAACTGATGGAATAGCATCATCAGTTACAGCTATAAAACACAAATCGGTTTTAATATCATTCTGATACTGTTTAAAATACAATCCTTTATTTGCTTGCTTAGGCGCCGTATTTTTTCTTCCAATCCATTGAACTAAATCAGTAGTCTTGGAGTTTTGGAGAGCGGAAGCCAAATGTGTGGCGAGGTTTCCCGTTCCGATAAGTGCTATCTGCATCATGATTCAAAATTACGAATAAGTCTATACTTAATCGTGAGTGTTGGTGCAATTTCATTAGGTTTGCACAAAATCACGATTATGAAAACCAATCAGACCTTTACAATGATTAAACCCGATGCGGTTGCTAATGATCATATAGGTGCTATTTTAAATAAGATCACTGAAGCTGGCTTTACGATTACTGCGCTGAAAATGACGCGATTTACTAAAGCAGATGCTGAAGTATTTTATGCGGTGCACAACAAACGTCCATTTTTTAATGAACTTGTTTCATTTATGACCAGTGGTCCCATTGTTGCTGCGGCGCTTGAAAAAGAAAACGCAGTGAATGATTTTCGCACCCTAATTGGCGCAACAAACCCCGCTGAGGCCTCAGAAGGCACTCTTCGAAAACTTTATGCAACATCTGTAGGAGAGAACGCCATACACGGTTCAGACAGCGATGAAAATGCCGCCATCGAGATTGCTTTTCACTTTTCGGGTAGGGAGCAATTTTAGCGCAATACCAATTTTTTAATACAGTCTTTTTGAAGTCCTTCGTTGAGCATGGCAATGACGTTTTCTTTACTGTAGCTAAGTTCTTCTCTTAACACTGATGAGTTAAGACCTACATAAAGGGTATCTCCTGATAGCCGTATTGATTCGGTATAGGCTTGCACGCCAGGACCCAAAAGCTTTGCCCATAGATCTTTCACTTTTGCATTGTTTAACCCTAACTCTAATTTATTGGTTTTGGTAAACTGTTGCAACACCTCGCTAATGCCTTGTGGCTCGTCTTTTCTTGTGCTCATGGCAAATATCTTTTATAACGAAACACAACGCCTCTAGCGTCTTTGAGTTGGAGTTCTTCTTTACTAAGCATAACAACTTCCTCTTGCCAGCTGTGTTGTTGTCTTAAATAGGTGATTACACAAATTTCGCCTTTAAAAGAAATAGAAAAATGAACCTTATCATTAGTACTGTTAAATTGATTGCCGAGAAGTGGTTTTAGTTTTTTTCGGAATCCGCGAATACTATCTAACTCAAAAAAATCTACTTCAACTGTTCCCGAATATGGTCGATTTTCTCCGTTAGGTGCTTTTGCCTCAGTGATTACCCAATAGCCGTTTAGTAAATCGATATTCTTTGTTGAGAACTTTGGGGCACAACCCAAAAGCAAAACTAAAATCAACAGGAGATAGATTTTCATAAACGATGAAGTTCGAAAGGTTGTTCCGTTTGCTTTATAACGACTGCGGTGCGTTCGGGGTTTGTATCTGTAATAAATAATTGTCCAAACGAAGACTCGTGAACTAAGTTGATGATTTCTGCTACACGTTGCTCGTCAAGTTTGTCAAAAATATCGTCTAAAAGTAGCAGCGGCTTAACTGAAGTGGATTCTTTGAGCATATCAAATTGCGCCAATTTGAGCGCAATCAAAAATGATTTACGCTGTCCTTGACTTCCAAATTTTTTGATGGGATATCCGTCAATTCGAAACGCCAAATCGTCCTTATGAATTCCTACAGTAGTAAACTGGGCCTGCAAATCTTTGGTAGATGCAGCTTGTAGTAAAGTGTTAAAATTATCATCTTTTATCTGACTTTCATATATAATTGCAACACTCTCGTTACCTTTGCTAATAGTGGTGTATCGTTTTTTAAAAATCGGCTCAAAAGCAGCTAAATAATCAAGGCGAGCTTTGTGAATGGGCGTACCATGTTGCACCAATTTCTCGTTATAAATGCTCAATGTTTCGTGCGCATTTTGGTCAAATCGCCCCATTTGCTTAAGCAGCGCGTTGCGTTGTTGAAGTGTCTTTTGGTATTGAATAAGTTCTTGCAGGTAGACCTTGTCTGCTTGCCCAATAAGCCTGTCGATAAAGCTTCTCCGTGTTTGACTTCCTTCATTGATTAAATCTACGTCAGCAGGCGAAATCATAACCGTTGGCAACAAGCCGATATGTTCTGATAAGCGATTGTATTTTTTTCCGTTGCGAATAAAAACCTTTGGCGCTTTGCGTTTTAATTGACAGGAAATACGTTCGTTGTTTTCCCCACGTACAAAATGCCCTTCAATTCGCATAAAATCCTCATGATGTTGAATAGTATGTGCATTTATTGAAGAGAAGTAACTTCTTCCCATGGCCAAATGGTAAATGGCATCTAAGGTGTTTGTTTTGCCTTTTCCATTGTTTCCAACAAAGCAATGAATGGGCTTATCAAAGCGATATTCCACCGATGAAACATTTTTGTAATGGGTTATATGTAAGGCGTTTAGGCGTAAATTGCTCATGCCAAAAATAATATGCGAATGTAGCTACCAAAATAAACAATTTAGTGGCAAGCTGTATTGAATAAAAATTTTATTTTTGCCTTTGTAACTTTTTCGAAATGGCAACGTACAAAAAACGCGGAGGTAAAATTAAATCGGCACAACAAGAAGCTCCAGAACAAGATAGTGTCACTGCTGAAGTGTTCACTACTCTTGATACTTCTGCGGGTCGTGCTGAGGCTTGGGTGGCGCGAAATCAAAACTATATTTTAGCAACTATTGCTACCATTGTGGTCATTGTTCTTGCCTATTTGGCGTATATGAATTTTGTGGTAAAACCACTTAATGAAGAATCTTCTAATGCCATGGCTCAAGCTCAAGCTTATTTTCAAGAAGGGGCACAAGATCCTACATTACAAGACTCGCTTTATTCACTTGCTCTTGATGGCGATGGAGTCAATCCTGGTTTTGTTGAAGTCATTGAAAACTACGGTAGTTCAGACGCGGCGCAGCTAGCAACATACAACGCCGGCATGATTTATTTTCAGCAAGGGGATTATGAACAAGCTATTTCCTATTTGGACGATTTTTCATCTGATGACCCTATACTTGGGGCACTTGCATTGGGAGGTATAGGTGATGCCTTTGCAGAGCTCAATCAGTTGGAAGATGCACTAGAGTACTATCAAAAAGCAGCTTCTTTTGCTGATAACGACTTAACCACACCACGCTTTTTACTTAAGGGCGCACAGGTGGCCATGGCGGTTAGCGATAACAGTAAGGCAGCGAAGATTTTGCAAAAACTCAAAGAAAATTACGCATCTGCACCAGAAGCAGATAAAGTTGCCGTCCTTTTGGCACAAGCGCAAAACTAATTTATGGCTACTGTACAGCACGAATCGTTAGATTTGGATCGCCTTCCAAGTGCGAAAAATCTACGTATTGCGTTGGTAGTTTCTGGTTGGAACGCCTCTATTACTGAAAATCTTTATCAAGGTGCTTTAGATGTTTTGGAGCAAAAAGGTTGCACCAAAGTTAAGCGCATAGACGTTTCGGGAAGTTTTGAATTGATTTATGGTTGTAAAAAAGCGGTTCAAGGCGGTTATGATGCTGTAGTTGCATTGGGCAGTGTTATAAGGGGTGAAACTGCGCATTTTGATTATGTATGTCAGTCGGTTTCAAACGGCATAAAAGACTTGAATCTTATGGGAATTGTTCCTGTTATTTTTGGTGTACTGACTGATGACACATTAGAACAGGCACAAGCTAGGAGTGGAGGCTCACTCGGAAATAAAGGCGCAGAGGCAGCATCAGCTGCCATCGAAATGGCGCATCTTTCTATTTAAAATATTTTAACGGCACCCAAAGCATTCCGAAACACTCGCCATCTTCTTTACCTAAATTTTTGTGGTGCATTTTATGTGCTCTGCGTACGCCTCGGGCATAGCGATTGTTGGCATTTCTCCAGATTTTAAATCGTTGATGAATAAAAATATCGTGCACTAAAAAATAGGCAAGACCGTAGGCAAATATGGCAATACCTATAGCGAGTCCAGGGGCGAAATTATATTCTCCCCAAAGAATTACAAAGCAAGCACTAACAACAGCATAGAATATAAAAAATAAGTCGTTTCGCTCAAACCATGAATTGTGGTCTTTATGATGATGATCTTTGTGTAGTGACCATAAAAACCCATGCATCACGTACTTGTGTGTAAACCATGCCACAAACTCCATGATAAAAAATGTCAAAAAGAAAGTACCAACGTGGGCAATTAGACTCATAAATATTGTTACTTAAAGGACATTAAACCGATATCGTATAAATGATCGGGCAAGCACATCTGCTTTTTGGTAGTTAGGCACTCTAATACGCTTCGATTTTATCTGATGTGAAGGCGTTCGCTTTAATTTTTTAAGAAGACGCATATAGTATTTGTAGGCTGTGTAAACACCGAATTTTGCGCCATCTGGTAGATTAAAAATACCTGAGAGTCCATTTTTAAAATCAGCTTCAATCTCTGCGATAATGAGTTGCTTTGAAGTTTCGTCAAAGCAATTCATATCAACATTAGGGAAATAAGTTCGTTCGAGGTGATCGAAATCAGCCTTTAAATCACGTAAAAAATTAACCTTTTGAAAGGCAGACCCCAATGCCATTGCGGAGTCTTTGAGGGATTCAAAGAACTGTTGATTTCCTTTCACAAAAACTTTTAAACACATGAGGCCAACTACGTCTGCAGAGCCGTAAATGTATTGTTTGTAGTCTTTTTCCGAGTCATATGTCTTTTTCGACAAATCCCAGCGCATACTTTGCATAAAAGCGTCAATGTGATTGCGATCAATATTGTAGCGGAGTACGGTTCCTTGAAAACTGTTAAGAATAGGATTTAAACTAATTTTGTCTTGAAGTGCGTCATTTAATGCTTTCTCAAAGCGATCAAATAAAACAGGCTTATCATATTGGTGGAAGCTGTCCACAATTTCGTCGGCAAATCGTACAAAGCCGTAAATGTTATAGATATCTTGGCGTATTTCAGTTGAAAGCATTCGAGTAGCTAAAGAAAAAGACGTGCTGTAAGACTGAGTAACAATCTTACTGCATTGGCGCGAGACTTGATCGAAAAGCGATTTCATATCAGATATTGTTGACTGTAAATATAAAAGAAAAAAAAATTAAATGTTCATTTAGAAGAAATGAACATTTAATTAATTTTATATCATACTCAACATTTTAACAACATCATCAATGGAGTTAAAACTTCGAATCTTTTTTGGAAGTTCTTCTTCAATAAACTGGGTTTGGTATCCTAAAATCCATAAATCACAAGAAATATTTTGGATGATTTCAGAAGAAAAAGTATTTAAATAGCCGTTAATTTTATCTTGAGTGGGCTCAATCGTAAAGTAAGATATAAATGTGATTGGCTCTCCAATATCAACAAGATTTTTTAAGCTTTCAATAGGAACTGACTGCCCAAGAAAAACACACTGAAAACCAGTGTTAAGTACTTCGTATTGAAGGTACAACAAACCAAGCTCGTGAATTTCGTTATCGGGTAAAAATAGAACAAAACGCCTGTCACTTCGCCTTATTTCTTTTACTTGCAATTCTTCGCAAAGGGCATGAATTTTTTGTTTTACTAAACTCGTAATAAAATGCTCATGTGACGGACTAATAGAGTTGGTTTGCCATAGTACACCAAGTTCATTCATGAGAGGGATAAATACATTTTTGAAAATTTCTCTAAATGAAAATTGCTCAAGGAGTTCATTAAATGTTTTTGTAAACAATCGTTGGTCAAAGTTTATCATGGCAAGCTTAAACAAGCCAATGGACCAGTCATCTGCAGTTTTATTAATAGTTAGACTGTGAATGTTAGTAGTAACTTCTTTTGGGGATAAGCGAGCAATTTTTGAAATTTTATAACCATTATTATATAAAAGAGTAACATTTAAAAGCTTTTGAAGGTTCTCGAGATCGTACATTCTAATATTTGTATCAGTACGCTGAGGTTCGAATAAATTGTAACGCTTTTCCCAAATACGAATCGTGTGCGCTTTAATACCAGAGAGGTGCTCTAAGTTTTTAATGGTAAAACTATTTTTAACGCGATCCATTTGTTTAATCTTTTTATAACAATTTTAAACAAACTTACAAAAAAAAATAACATAAAGACTTTAAAACTATAAAAATAGCGTGCGCACGAGAGGAATCGAACCTCCACGGGATTTAACTCCCACTAGGCCCTCAACCTAGCGCGTCTACCAGTTCCGCCACGTGCGCCTTTGGAAGACTTGTGACTTGGCTGGGGTTCGAACCCAGGACCCTCTCCTTAAAAGGGAGATGCTCTACCAGCTGAGCTACCAAGTCAGTGTGACTTGGCTGGGGTTCGAACCCAGGACCCTCTCCTTAAAAGGGAGATGCTCTACCAGCTGAGCTACCAAGTCGGTTTTTGAAGGTGCAAATATAGGCGCATTTTGATGATTATTCAAAGATTAAATTCCTGTAAATTTGCCAAGTACAAATCATTTATTGATGCCAAACAATTTTACTAATCCCAACATTATCATATTATTAGGTTATATGGGCTGTGGTAAGTCCACCATTGGTGCGGCACTCGCCAATCAACTTAATATACCTTTTGACGATTTAGATGATAATATTGCTTCTACTTATAGGTGTTCGATCTCTGATTTATTTAAAAGTAAAGGCACAAAATGGTTTAGAGAAATAGAGCACGAAATGTTATTAACAGCGCTAAAAAATCCTACTGCCAGAATTCTCTCTTTGGGAGGTGGTACGCCGTGCTATTTCGATAACATGACGCATGTTAATGATGCTACATCACATGTTTTTTATCTTGAAGCAACCGCAGCTTCTTTAGCAGCACGACTGTTTCCATTTCGTAAAAAAAGACCCTTGATTACCCACCTAAACTCCGAAATTGAGCTAAAGGTGTTTATAGCAAAACACATTTTTGAACGGAAACATTTTTACAATGAAGCAAACCATCGAATTGCTGTCGACAATAAATCGATACAGGAAGTTGTAGATGTTATTGCTACCCTATGCTAATGATGCTGTAAATTTTCCGTTGGCTAACATAACCACAACATTCTCGTTGATTGAAGTGGAAAGAGAAACCCCTTTAAAATCTGCTTTAACCGGATACTTTTTATGATTTCTATCTACCAGAACGGCAGTATTACATTGTCGCAGAGGGACAGTCAAAAAATGTCGTACTGCATAAATTAGTGTTGTCCCAGAATGCAATACATCGTCAATTATTGTTACCGACTTTTCACTGTAATCTTTTTCGGGAATTGAAGTTGTAATAGGTTTTAACGGATTTTTTTTATCGATTAAGACCTCACAAAGTAAAACTTTTTTTAAAGAAATCTTTTTCAAGTAATCTGAAATACGCTCTGCTACGGCATAGCCATTTTTTAAAATGCCTGCCAAAACAATTTCGTTATGATCGATATTGACTTCCAGAATTTGGTATGCAATACGTTCCAGTTTGTGCTCAATCTGTTCAGCAGTTAAAATGGTTTCACTCATAAAACAAAAATACGGATTATCTTTTAGGCATCCTCATCCAAAAAACCTTCTAAGTCCCTACGGTCTTTTTTACTGGGTCTTCCTCTACCTTTAACTCTAGACAAGCGTTGGTTTTCAACAATGGCTTCGTGCATCTCAATAGTTTTTTTTGGAGTAATGTTTTTACAATATTGAGGTACTAGCTTAGCACCCACGCGACTTTTGGGTAAATCCAATACATACAACTCTGTGCTAAGTTGGTTTTGGCGTAACAAAATGCTATCAGAGACATATATTTCTCTAGAGGGTTTTACGTTTTGACCACCTATTTGCACGTAACCCTTTTTGCAGGCAATACTCGCTGCATTCCTCGACTTAAAAAACCGTACAGCCCAAAGATATTTGTCTACTCGCATACTTTTTGGTTTTTCATGTAAAAATGCACGAAAATTGTATCTTGCACCTCAAATCTTTTCAATGAACAAACTAACGCATTTTTTAGGAATTTTTAGTTTTTTGGCTTTATTAACTTCTTGCCAAGATGAGCAAAGAAGAGGCTTTGTTGAACCACCAAGAGATTATGCGGCTCAACGAGCTGTTGACAATGATTCGTTACTAACGTTTTTACGCAATCGTTTTTATAACTACGAAGAATATCAAAACACCGCTAGTGACAAATTGGTTTCTTTTACGATTGATACAATTAAGGGTGAAAACGCTAGCAAGACACCGCTTATTGATCAGGTAAACCAGATTAACATAAAGATTAAGGATGCGGACGATGTTTATCACGATCACACAGCTTATATTCTTACACTTAGAGAGGGAGTTGGTACTTCGCCAACGGTTGCCGATAGTGTTTTTGTTACCTATAAGGGAATGCTGTTGAATCTAACTAAGTTTGATGAGCGAACTTCTCCTGTTTGGTTTGAGTCACTTAGTGTTGTCAAAGGATTTGGTGCATTGATGCCCTATATCAAAAAAGCGGCGATACCTACTGTAAATACAGATGGTACCTATTCTTTTAATGGATTTGGCTCTGCGGCGGTATTTATGCCTTCAGCTCTTGGATATTACAACCGGATATCAGCAGGTGGAATTCCTGCTTACTCCCCCTTAATTTTTGCCGTGGATTTGTACACCTATAAAACTACTGACCACGATGGTGACACGGTATCTACCCATTTGGAAGATGTGGATAGTGACGGCTATTTTGATGACGATACAGACAGTGATGGCGTGCCTAACTACCGTGATGTTGATGACGACAACGACAAAATTCTAACTCGTAATGAGTATGATAAAAACAATGACGGCACACCTGATGATACTGATAATGACGGTACCCCTGATTATTTAGATAACGATTAAGTTTTTCTATAAATAACCGCTTGCGCTTTTTGCACTATTGCAGCAGCATTTAGTCCGTATTTTTGCATTAATTGTGCTGGTGTTCCGGATTCACCAAAGGTATCTTGAGTAGCAACAAATTCTTGTGGTTTAGGTAGACGCGTAGCCAAAACCCGAGCAATGCTTTCACCAAGTCCACCCAAGAAATTATGTTCTTCGCAACTGACAACAGCACCTGTCTTTTTGACTGATTGCAAAATTAGGGCATCATCAAGTGGTTTTATGGTGTGTATGTTAATCACTTCAGCACTAATACCTTGCTGATGAAGAATTTTTGCCGCTTCTAATGCCTCCCAAACTAAATGACCTGTAGCCACAAGTGTCACATCTGTACCTTCTTGAAGCACAATTCCTTTTCCAATTTCAAAGGGAAGGTTTGCAGTAAAGTTTGGCATTTTTGGACGGCCAAAACGCAAATATACAGGCCCATGTAGTGCAGCTATAGCGTGTGTGGCCTTTCGAGTCTGCTCAAAGTCACAGGTGTTAATAACCGTCATACCGGGTAGCATTTTCATTAACCCTATATCTTCTAAAATTTGATGTGTAGCTCCATCTTCACCAAGTGTAATTCCAGCGTGGGAAGCGCATATTTTCACATTTTTGTGGGAATAAGCAATTGACTGACGAATTTGGTCATAAACCCTTCCTGTAGAGAAATTGGCAAAGGTTCCTGTAAAAGGAATTTTTCCGCCTATGGTCATTCCTGCTGCAATACCCATCATGTTGGCTTCGGCAATTCCGATTTGAAAAAAACGTTTGGGGTGTGCATCCTTAAAGGCATTCATTTTTAACGAACCTGTTAAATCGGCGCATAGGGCAACTACATCAGGGTTTTTGTCTCCCAACTCTGCAAGTCCAACGCCAAATCCAGAGCGCGTATCAATCTTTTCTGTAAATGTATATTCTTTTAACCCCATCTTAATAGTCCCCTAAAGTTTCTTCGTTTTGTGCTAATCCACTTGTTAATTGCTCATCGTTTGGTGCCTTGCCGTGCCATGCGTGGGTGTACATCATAAAATCAACACCGTTTCCCATTACGGTATGTAATAAAATAGCCACAGGTTTTTGCTTTCCGCTGGCAGCTTTCGCAGCGTCTAGTCCAGTAATAATAGATTTGATATCATTTCCTTTTTCAATATCAATAACCACCCAACCAAAGGCTTCGAGTTTTGAGCGCAAGTCGCCAAGAGGTAACACATCATCAGTGCTTCCGTCAATTTGCTGCTTGTTGTAATCAATTGTGGAAATTAGATTATCAATGCCTTTGGCACCAGCATACATAATGGCTTCCCAATTTTGACCTTCTTGTAATTCGCCATCACCGTGTAGACTATACACCAAATTGGTGTCTTCATTTAATTTTTTGGTTTCAGCAGCACCAATGGCTACCGACATGCCTTGACCGAGTGACCCTGAAGCAATGCGCACACCTGGAAGACCTTCGTGTGTGGTGGGGTGCCCTTGTAATCTTGAGTCTAATTTTCTAAAGGTGGTGAGCTCTTCGATAGGGAAAAATCCAGATCGAGCTAAGGTGCTATAAAAAACGGGTGAAATATGTCCGTTAGACAAGAAGAATACATCTTCATTTTTACCATCCATGTCAAAGTGCGAAGAATATTCCATGATATGATTGTATAGCGTAACAAAAAACTCTGTACAGCCTAATGAACCTCCAGGGTGACCTGAATTTACTTGATGAACCATTCGTAAAATATCGCGGCGAACTTGCGGGACAAGTTGTTGAAGCGTCTCTAATGATGCCATTGGTATTGTTTTATGCAAATATAAAACTCTGCTATTAGCAACTCTGTTTTTTTACTATTTAAGTTGAAGAAATAATGAACAACATGTTGACTAGTCCAATACATGTGTTGCGTATATTTGGTGTGTGAAGTTTCGTTTAGATAAAATAAATAATGTTTCAAAAGCCAGAGCGGGTACCCTAACTACAGGCCACGGCACCATTAAAACTCCAATTTTTATGCCTGTAGGTACAGCAGCTACCGTAAAAGGCGTGCATCAGCAAGATCTGGCACAAGACGTGAACCCCGATATTATTTTAGCCAACACTTATCATTTGTATTTGCGCCCTACTACTTCCATTTTGGAGCACGCGGGAGGCATTCATGCGTTTATGCATTGGGATAGACCCATACTAACAGATAGTGGAGGGTACCAGGTATATTCCTTGGCAGACAATAGAAAAATTTCAGAGGAAGGCGTAGCATTTAAATCTCATATTGATGGATCAAAGCATTTTTTTACTCCTGAATCCGCTATAGATATTCAACGGACTATTGGGGCAGATATCATTATGGCATTTGATGAATGTACCCCTTATCCATGTCCATATGATTATGCTAAAAACTCCATGTATATGACGCACCGATGGTTGGTGCGTTGCCAAGAACGTTTTGCTGAAACGAATCCTAAATACGGCTACCAACAAACGCTTTTTCCAATAGTACAAGGGAGTGTTTATTCTGATTTGCGCGAACAATCTGCTGAATTTATTGCCAACTCCAATGCACCCGGGAATGCCATTGGCGGATTGTCGGTAGGGGAGCCTGCTGAAGAAATGTATGCTATGGTAGATGCAGTGTGTAGTCTATTACCTCAAAATAAACCCCGCTATCTGATGGGTGTCGGTACCCCTATTAATATCTTGGAAAATATTGCGTTAGGTGTTGATATGTTTGACTGCGTAATGCCGTCGCGTAATGCCCGAAATGGTATGCTTTTTACTTCTGAAGGTACAATTAATATCAAAAACAAAAAATGGGAAAATGACTTTTCACCCATCGACCCAAATGGGGTGAGTTTTGTGGATTCTGCATACAGCAAAGCCTATTTGCGACATTTGTTTGCCGCCAACGAACTGCTTGGTAAACAGTTGGCTACACTGCACAACTTGTCCTTTTATTTGTGGTTGGTTCGAGAGGCTAGAAAACATATTTTAGCAGGTGATTTTGAATCGTGGAAAAACACTATGGTGCGCCAAATGGACAAACGTCTCTGATCATGAAGTTACTAGACCGATACATCATATTTAAATATTTAGGCACGTTTGTTATCATGTTGAGCATGTTTATTCCCATAAGCGTGTTGGTTGACTTATCTCAAAAGATTGATAAATTTAAGCAGTACGAACTCACACAATCCGAAATATTATCCTACTATTACGATTTTGTTTGGGTATTTGGGTACATGCTTTTCCCGATATTTTTATTTCTGTCTGTGATTTGGTTTACGTCAAAATTGGCGAGTAACACGGAAGTCATTGCTATACTATCCTCTGGGGTTTCGTTTTACCGCTACCTACGCCCATTTGTCATGGCAGCCGCTTTTATTGCTGTATTGGCGTTTGTTGCAAGTATGTTTTGGGTGCCCAATGCAAGCGAACGCTACAATGAGTTTGAATATACCTATATCAATAAAAGTCAAAAAGTTCGGCTAACAGAAAACATTTATAAGCAGTTGAGCGACAACGATTTTGTGTACTTAAGTAATTATAATTCCAATAGGAAAATAGGCTACAATTTTTCCTGGGAACATTTTGAAGGCGATATTTTACAATACAAAATAAAAGCACAGAATATTAGATGGGTAGAGAAGGACAGCCTTCACAGGCTATCACAGTATTTTCAACGTAGTATTATTGATAATACAGAAATTATTCGTAAAGAATCAAGACTAGATACGCTTTTTAATTTTGATTTGGATGAATTGGTTCCTGTTACGTATAAGGCACAAACGCTTAACTTTTTTGAGCTAAACGATTACATTGAGGCAGAACGGGAAAATGGAAGTCCACTTGTCAATCATCACTTATTGGTTCGCCATAAACGATGGGCAATTCCGATTTCTGCCTTTATTCTGACGCTGATTGCCGTAGCGGTTGCTTCGTTTAAAAAGCGTGGCGGTATGGGAGTCAATCTAGCTATGGGTATAATACTGGCATTCCTTTACATATTTTTTGACAAGATTTTTGAGGTAATGGTAGAAAAATCAAACTTTACTCCTTGGATAGCTGCATGGACACCTAATGCCATATTTGCTGTTTTATCTGTTTATTTGCTTCGCCATGCAAAAAGATAAACTAATTAGTACATTACATTTTCACTTTACAGTAATCATCTTTGGATTTACTGCGGTGTTGGGTGCGCTCATCAGCATTTCGGCAATTCCATTGGTATGGTACCGCATGACGCTTGCCACTTTTGGCCTTGGTTTGGTATTGTGGTTACGTAAGCATTCGTTTCGCGTGTCAAAAACCATTACTTGTGTGGCTATTATTAGTGGCATTCTTATTGCATTTCATTGGATTACATTTTTTGGTGCGGTAAAGGTTTCTAATGTTTCCATTACACTATCGGTACTTTCTTCAGGTGCATTCTTGACTTCGCTTTTAGAGCCGATTTTTTACAGACGAAAAGTCATTGGCTATGAGGTGCTCTTTGGGTTGTTGGTCATTGTTGGATTGGTTTTGGTGTTGGGTACCGATACAACGCATCTAATGGGTTTTTTCTACGCTGGAATTTCTACCCTTTTGGCTGTGTTTTTTACACTTATCAATGGAAAATACGTTTCCAAAACCAATCCGTACATATTATCGTTTTATGAGCTTTTGGTTGGAGCGCTTGTCGTAACGGTGCTTTTAGCTGCTCAAGGCGCACTCACAACTTCTTTTTTTAATATTTCTACCCAAGATTTATTTTGGTTGATAATACTTGCTTTTGTGTGTACTTCATACGCATTTGTTGTGTCTATTGTGGTCATGCGACACCTAACTCCGTATTCTATCATGCTTGGCATTAACATGGAACCTGTTTATGGTATTGCTTTGGCGTATGTGATTTTTGGAGAAAAAGAAACCATGCTTCCTTCATTTTACATTGGTGTTTTGTGTATTCTCGCTGCTGTATTGGCAAATGGAGTCCTTAAATTAAGACGCATAAAAAAAGCAAAACACTAGGCGCTCACATCTCAGAATAAGTATATTTGCTTTTGCATAATGACCACACTATGGAGTATTTGGACTTTGAACAACCAATAAAAGAGTTAGAGGAACAATTACAAAAATGTCAAATTATTGGCAACGAAAGCGATGTAGATGTCACGGATACTTGTGAGAAAATCGCAGATCGTCTTACCGATTTAAAAAAAGAAATTTACAGCAACCTAACTGCTTGGCAGCGTGTGCAGGTGTCGCGTCACCCATCAAGACCATATACGTTAGACTATATAAGCGCCCTAACAAAAGGTAGCTTTTTGGAACTTCACGGCGACAGAACAGTTAGAGACGACAAAGCCATGATTGGCGGTTTAGGAAAAATTGGCGACCAAAGCTTTATGTTTATCGGTCATCAAAAAGGGTTCAACACCAAAACCCGTCAGTATCGCAATTTTGGCATGGCAAACCCTGAGGGCTATCGCAAAGCGTTGCGATTGATGAAATCTGCTGAAAAATTTGATATTCCTGTTATATGTTTTGTAGATACTCCCGGAGCTTATCCTGGTTTAGAAGCCGAAGAACGAGGTCAGGGTGAAGCCATTGCACGCAACCTTTTGGAAATGTCTCGATTGAAAGTACCTATTATTGTAGTCATTATTGGTGAAGGTGCTTCTGGAGGCGCCCTTGGCATAGGAGTAGGGGATCGCATTCTTATGCTCGAAAACACTTGGTATTCTGTCATTTCTCCTGAGTCGTGTTCTTCTATTTTGTGGCGTAGTTGGGAATATAAAGAGCAAGCAGCCGAGGCATTAAAACTTACCGCAAAAGACATGAAGCGTCAAAAGTTGATTGACGCCATAGTTAAAGAACCTTTAGGTGGAGCGCACACTAATCGTGAGGCAATGTTTGATACGGTTCGCAAAACTATTTGTAAAGCCTTTGCCGAGCTTAAGGATAAACCCTCAGATGAACTCGTTCAAGAACGCATGGAAAAGTTTTTTGCCATGGGTGTTTATAAAGAATAATGTTTAGCTTATGAACAAAAATGCGCATTTATTAACCGCGCTTTTGTTCGTTAGTTTTTATATTTTACACACTTCTTCTAACACAATTAATGTAGTTTAGTGTCGTGGAAAAAAAGCACCCTATTACGTCTATAGTATCCCCTGCCACGGTAGTTCCATTGGAGCGCGGAAAGTTACCACCACAAGTAATCGACTTTGAAGAAGTGGTGCTTGGCGCCATGATGATAGACAAAAAGGGTGTAGATGAGGTAATTGATATCTTACTTCCAGATGCGTTTTATCGCGAAGCGCACCAGATTATTTTTTCTGCAATGGTTAAATTGTTCGAAAATTCAGAACCGATTGACCTTCTAACTGTTTCGGCACAGCTCAAAAAAGAAGCAAAACTCAATCAGGTAGGTGGCGATTTTTATTTGATTCAACTTTCCAAAAAAGTATCTTCCTCTGCACATATTGAGTACCATGCGCGTATCATTCTTCAAAAATATATTCAACGCAGTTTGATAAAAATTTCTAACGAAATTATTGAGGAAGCTTACGATGAAACCAAAGATGTTTTTAACATGCTTGATAAAGCAGAATCGAAACTTTATGAAGTGTCGCAAGGAAACCTAAAATCGTCTACCACAACGGCGCAAAATCTTGTAATTCAAGCCAAGAAAAAAATTGAAGAAATTGCCAATCAAGAAGGTATGAGTGGTGTCCCATCTGGATTTTTTGGCGTGGATAAAGTTACTTCGGGCTGGCAAAACAGCGATTTGATTATCGTGGCTGCTCGCCCTGGTATGGGCAAAACCGCCTTTACGTTGTCTATGGCGCGTAATATTTCCGTAGAGCAAAATATACCTGTGGCATTTTTCTCTCTGGAAATGTCTTCTGTGCAACTTATTACCCGATTGATATCCTCTGAAACTGGGCTTTCTTCTGAAAAGCTGCGCACAGGAAAATTAGAAGACCACGAATGGAAACAACTCAATGTTAAGGTTTCTGATTTGGAGAGTGCACCCCTCTATATTGATGATACACCTTCGTTATCCATTTTTGACTTACGCGCCAAAGCAAGACGTTTGTCGTCGCAGTTTGGTATTCGCCTGATTATGATTGATTATTTGCAACTTATGACTCCTGGCGGAAGCAGCAAAGCAGGTAACCGAGAGCAGGAAATTTCTACGATTTCTCGAAATCTAAAAGCATTGGCAAAAGAATTAGATATTCCCATCATTGCATTATCTCAGCTTTCACGTGCAGTGGAGACTAGAGGAGGCAGTAAGCGCCCACAAATCTCTGACTTACGTGAATCGGGTGCTATTGAGCAAGATGCCGACTTGGTAACTTTTATCTATCGTCCTGAATATTATAAAATTGATGAATGGGATGACGAAGAACGTTCTCCGGCTACAGGTCAAGCTGAATTTATTATTGCCAAACATCGAAACGGCGGCTTGGATAGCATCCGACTTAAATTTATTGGCTCTTTAGGTAAGTTTGATAACTTAGATACGTTTGATGCGCCAACAGAGTTTCAATCCAAGATAAACTCAGATGAATCCTTTGAGCCACCACGCATCGATCCAAACGATGCATTTGAGTCATCTGCTGACGACGATATGCCGTTCTAAACAAAGTTAATAGGTTACTTTACTTTATCAACCACCGCTTTGAAAGCTTCTGGGTGGTTCATGGCGAGGTCAGCCAACACCTTACGGTTTAGCGCAATGTTGTTTGCATTTACTTTACCCATAAACTGCGAGTATGACATGCCGTGAAGGCGCGCGCCAGCATTGATACGTGTTATCCATAGTGCACGGAAGCTGCGTTTTTTGTTTCTACGGTCGCGGTAAGCGTACAGCAACGCTCTTTCGACGGCGTTTTTAGCAACTGTCCATACATTTTTTCTTCTACCAAAGTAGCCTTTGGCTTGTTTAAGAATCTTCTTTCTTCTTGCTCTGGAAGCTACAGCATTTACTGATCTTGGCATTATATATGTATTGTGAAGCAGGCGGAGTAACTCTCTTTTAAAGCCGACTTCAGGTTAATTTATTTTAAACGAAGTTGTTCCTTGATATTATCCGTATCGCTTTCGTGTACTATGCCACTATGAGTTAGTTTAAGCTTACGCTTTTTTGACTTTTTTGTCAAAATATGACTTTTAAACGCATGTTTACGTTTAATTTTCCCTGTGCCTGTTAGCTTAAAGCGTTTTTTAGCACTCGACTTGGTTTTCATCTTAGGCATACTACTTACTTTTTTATTTTTTTGGATTAATTAACATAATCATCCGTTTTCCTTCCAATTTTGGCAATTGTTCTACTTTACCATATTCCTCCAAATCTTGTGCCAATCGAAGCAATAAGATGTGGCCTTGTTCTTTAAAAATAATTGAGCGTCCTTTAAAAAACACAAATGCTTTAAGCTTTGCACCTTCTTCTAAGAACTTGATTGCGTGTTTCTTTTTAAACTCGTAATCATGCTCGTCGGTTTGGGGTCCAAACCGTATTTCTTTTAGCACCACCTTAGAGGCGTTTGCTTTGATTACCTTTTCGCGCTTTTTTTGCTCGTAAAGGAATTTTTTATAGTCGATGATTTTACACACCGGCGGAACAGCATTCGGTGAAATTTCAACCAAGTCTAACTCCAATTCATTTGCCTTTAGCAAGGCTTTTTTTAGGGGATATACCCCCATCTCTACATTGTCTCCAACCAAGCGTACCTCTTGCGCCCGAATCTTTTCGTTGATTCGATGCTTGTCTTCTTTTATAACGCGAGCAGGTCCTCTGCTTCTTCTTCTTCGTATCGCTATAACTTACGTATTTAGCTTATTGTAAATGTTTCAATCTCGTCTGCTGCTTGACGCTTTATCAAGTTAGCAAAATCTTCTAAGGGCATATCCCCTAGGTCATTACCTCCGTGTTGTCGAATTGAGACCGTTTGTTGCGCAGCTTCTTTTTCGCCGATGATGACCATAAAGGGCACCTTGCTCAATTCTGCTTCGCGGATTTTCTTACCAATGGTCTCATTTCTATTATCCACGAGGGCGCGAATTTCGTTATTTTCTAAGAATTCTAAAACTTTTTGGGCGTATTTTTCATACTTTTCGCTAACACACAGCAATTGTACTTGTGTGGGTGTCAGCCATAAAGGAAAAATTCCACCTGTATGCTCAATTAAAATAGCCACAAACCGCTCCATACTTCCAAAGGGCGCACGATGTATCATTACCGGGCGATGCATTTCATTGTTATTACCTTTATAACTGAGCTCAAAGCGCTCGGGTAGGTTGTAATCTACTTGAATTGTCCCCAGTTGCCAGCTTCTGCCTAAGGCATCTTTTACCATAAAATCGAGCTTGGGACCGTAAAAAGCGGCTTCGCCAGTCTCAATAACATAGTCAAGTCCTTTTTGCTCAGCAGCGGTAATAATAGCTTGCTCGGCTTTTTCCCAAAGTGCGGTGTCGCCAATGTATTTTTCAGGTTTTTTAGGGTCCCGAACAGAAACTTGCGTTTTAAAATCCTTAAACCCTAAGGCATTAAAGACATAGAGTACCAAATCAATAACCCCCATAAACTCATCATTGAGTTGTTCGGGCGTACAGAAAATATGGGCATCATCTTGCGTAAATCCTCGCACACGGGTAAGACCATGCAATTCACCGCTTTGCTCATAGCGATATACGGTACCAAATTCTGCCAATCGGATAGGTAAATCACGATAACTCCACTGCGATGCGTTGTAGATTTCGCAGTGATGCGGACAATTCATGGGTTTGAGTAAAAACTCCTCGCCATCTGCAGGGGTGTGTATGGGTTGAAAACTATCTGCGCCGTATTTTTCGTAATGTCCAGAAGTGACATACAATTCTTTTTGTCCAATGTGTGGAGTAACAACCTGTTCGTAACCCGCTTTGATTTGCGCTTTGCGCAAAAACTGCTCGAGACGTTCGCGCAGTGCTGCTCCTTTGGGCAGCCAAAGCGGCAATCCCTGACCCACTTTTTGCGAAAACGTAAAGAGTCCTAATGCAGCACCGAGTTTTCGATGATCACGTTTTTTGGCTTCTTCAAGTAGTTCTAGGTGTTCAGTGAGTAATTTTTGTTTTGGAAATGACACCCCGTAAATGCGGGTGAGCTGTTTGTTGTTTTCATCTCCACGCCAATAGGCTCCCGCAATATTGGTTAGCTTTACCGCCTTGATGATTCCTGTATTAGGTATATGCCCTCCTCTACATAAATCTGTGAAATCGTCGTGATCACAGAAGGTTATAGTGCCATCTTTGAGGGCTTCAATAAGCTCTGTTTTATACTCATTGTTGGCATTTTGATAAAATGAAAGCGCATCGTCTTTGGTCGCTGAGCGCATGGTAAATTCATGCTTACCACGAGCGAGTTCCAACATGCGCTTTTCAATGGTGGTCAATTCTTTTTCTGAGATGGTATGTTCACCGGCATCCACATCATAATAAAATCCATTTTCAATTGCTGGACCAATGGTAAGTTTTATTCCTGGGTAGAGTTGTTCTAGGGCTTGTGCCAAGAGGTGTGCACTTGAGTGCCAGAAAGCTTGTTTACCTTTCTTATCATTAAAAGTATACAAAACAAGATCGCCGTTTTCGTTAAGTTGTGTTTTGGTTTCCACCACTTCGCCGTTAAAGGATGCAGAAACCACCACACGCGCCAATCCTTCGCTAATTTCTTTAGCAACATCAAAAGGGGTGCTGCCTGTAGGCATTTGCTTTACGGCGCCGTCGGGTAAACGAATGTCAATCACTGATTTCATACAATGCGCAAAGATAAGCGGAATGTGTAAGTGGTCAAGTGTTTTTTGAGGATAATCGTTAATTGAGACTACTCTTCGTTAAACAACCCTTTTACCATCAGTTTGATGCCCCAAAAGCCCAAGACAATGGCGGCAGCACACATTAAGATGGCAATACCCAAAATGGGAATGTAAAAGATGTGCTCTTGATTTTTAAAAGCAGAGTTTAGTACAGTTGGACCAACAAACGCCAGTACAATAGCATATGCCATGGAGCGTAATCCGCGAAAGAAATTCCGTTTGTTCATTAGTTTTCTGTGGCGGTAAATATAAAGGTATCTCGCTCAACAACCCTAAAATACCCCAATGGAAACGCATCGGGATTGGTGGTGTTTTGGATGTTTCCTTTTAATTTAGATTTCGCTGTGGCAAAAGGACCACCTCCATCTTGACCCGCATGTGATATAAGCACTTGCATATAGGTATAAAAGTCTTTGTCAGC
>DLPY01000011.1:21975-22193 GCA_002478685.1 Flavobacteriaceae bacterium UBA7446 | reverse complement strand
AGTCGTCTTTCTCTAGAAAGGAGGTATTCCAGCCGCACCTTCCGGTACGGCTACCTTGTTACGACTTAGCCCCAGTCACTAGTTTTACCCTAGGCAGCTCCTTTCGGTCACCGACTTTAGGTACCCCCAGCTTCCATGGCTTGACGGGCGGTGTGTACAAGGCCCGGGAACGTATTCACCGGATCATGGCTGATATCCGATTACTAGCGATTCCAGCT
>DLPY01000011.1:0-21796 GCA_002478685.1 Flavobacteriaceae bacterium UBA7446 | reverse complement strand
ACCCCCAGCTTCCATGGCTTGACGGGCGGTGTGTACAAGGCCCGGGAACGTATTCACCGGATCATGGCTGATATCCGATTACTAGCGATTCCAGCTTCACGCAGTCGAGTTGCAGACTGCGATCCGAACTGAGACCGGTTTTAAAGATTAGCTCCTATTCGCATAGTGGCTGCTTTCTGTACCGGCCATTGTAGCACGTGTGTAGCCCAGAACGTAAGGGCCGTGATGATTTGACGTCATCCCCACCTTCCTCACGGTTTGCACCGGCAGTTTCGCTAGAGTTCCCAACTTTACTTGATGGCAACTAACGATAGGGGTTGCGCTCGTTATAGGACTTAACCTGACACCTCACGGCACGAGCTGACGACAACCATGCAGCACCTTGTAAGTAGTCCGAAGAAAGATTCATTTCTGAATCATGCAACTTACATTTAAGTCCTGGTAAGGTTCCTCGCGTATCATCGAATTAAACCACATGCTCCACCGCTTGTGCGGGCCCCCGTCAATTCCTTTGAGTTTCACTCTTGCGAGCGTACTCCCCAGGTGGGTCACTTATCACTTTCGCTTAGCCACTCAACGTACCAATGTACATCGAACAGCTAGTGACCATCGTTTACGGCGTGGACTACCAGGGTATCTAATCCTGTTCGCTACCCACGCTTTCGTCCCTCAGCGTCAGTATATTGTTAGTAATCTGCTTTCGCAATCGGTATTCTGTGTAATATCTATGCATTTCACCGCTACACTACACATTCTAACTACTTCACAATAACTCAAGTTTGCCAGTATCAAAGGCAGTTCTACCGTTGAGCGGTAGGATTTCACCTCTGACTTAACAAACAGCCTGCGGACCCTTTAAACCCAATAATTCCGGATAACGCTTGGATCCTCCGTATTACCGCGGCTGCTGGCACGGAGTTAGCCGATCCTTATTCTTACAGTACCGTCAGCTTTCCACACGTGGAAAGGTTTCTTCCTGTATAAAAGAAGTTTACAACCCATAAGGCCGTCTTCCTTCACGCGGCATGGCTGGATCAGAGTTGCCTCCATTGTCCAATATTCCTTACTGCTGCCTTCCGTAGAAGTCTGGTCCGTGTCTCAGTACCAGTGTGGGGGATCTCCCTCTCAGGACCCCTACCTATCGGAGCTTAGGTGAGCCATTACCTCACCTACAAGCTAATAGGACGCATGCCCATCTTTTACCGCCGGAGCTTTGCTTATTTACTCATGCGAGTAAATAAGAACATAGAGCATTAATCAAAATTTCTCTTGGCTATTCTCTAGTAAAAGGTAAGTTGCATACGCGTTACGCACCCGTGCGCCACTCGTCATCTGGTGCAAGCACCAATGTTACCGTTCGACTTGCATGTGTTAAGCCTGCCGCTAGCGTTCATCCTGAGCCAGGATCAAACTCTTCATTGTATAACTTTAATAATATTTAACAACAAAAAATTGACTTTTAGAGCTGTCTCATGATGGTTTTGCTTCGTATTTTCCTTCGCCGTGGCGAAGTATACGCGCTGTCATTCTCAATAATTCAATGAACTTTTTGTGCCTTCATTTTTTGAAAGCGGTTGCAAATATACGCTGCTTTTCGGTTCTCACAACCCCACATGAAAAAAAAATAAAACTTTTTTTATTTGATGTGGTCCACAGCTTTTTTTGCGGACTGCAAATATACAACCCTTTTAATTCCACATACTATATTAAAGTTATTATTTTTTGATTTTTTTATTTAGAGCGTCTAGACTACCATCAGCCTGTGCACGAAGTAGAATCCCCTCAATCATGGCGTCTTCCTTAACTTCATCAGGATTAAATCTTGTTTTCAGGTTTAAATCAAAAAACTTTGCTGTGGTTTGATACATAAATGCTCGCCACCCACTCCTAAGATTTTTTATCAACTCGTATGTGGTTTGACCCGTTTCGCGGTGAATCAATTTAATCAAAATGCGTCCTTCAGAACGAGTAAGCCTTCTCAATTCTGCCTCAAATTCGCCTTCCAAATAACGTTCTATGCGTTTGGCATAGCGTTTTTTGGTACGTTTTCGTTTGATGTTTGCCAAGCGTTCGTTAAGTATTACCAAGCGTTCCGATGCCATTTTAGCGTAGGGGTATACTTTTAAGGTACGTTTGCGAAGTCTATAATACGTTAAATACGCATTGTAATTGTCAAATTTTAAATTTGGCACTACAACCACCTCGCCTAAATCAACATAAGGATTTACGAGTGTATCGCCTTCTATTATATATACAGGTTGCGACTGTTGAGCTGGAAGCCAACAAGCGACCATTAACAGAACCAAATAAAATAGTTTTTGCATGGGTTCAAAAGTACTAAGATTGTTTTAGGTTTATATTGTACTTTAGTTGCTTTAATTTTAATCTCTATGGATAGCATATTAAATGAAAAATCGCACGAATTTTTAGTTAAATACCTGAATAACCCAGCGCCAACTGGCTACGAATGGGAAAGCCAAAAGATTTGGATGGACTATCTCAAACCCTATGTAGATGAGTTTATCACAGATACTTACGGAACTGCTGTTGGTGTTATCAACCCAAAAGCCAAATTCAAAGTGGTGATTGAAGCGCACTCTGATGAAATCTCTTGGTATGTAAATTACATTTCAGACAAGGGTTTAATATCTGTTATTAGAAATGGAGGTAGCGACCATATGATTGCTCCATCTAAATGGGTAAACATACATACTAAGAAAGGCATCGTAAAAGGGGTGTTTGGTTGGCCAGCTATCCATACCAGAATTGCTGGAAAAGAAGAAACACCCAAGCTTGAAAATATTACCATTGATGTTGGTGCATCAAAAAAAGAAGAAGTTGAGAAAATGGGTATCCATGTGGGTTGTGTTATTACCTACCCCGATACTTTTCATGTGTTGAATAAAAATAAATTTGTATGCCGTGCACTTGATAACCGCATAGGCGGATTTATGATTGCCGAAGTAGCCCGCTTACTTAAAGAAAATACGGTTGATTTGCCCTTTGGGCTATATGTAACCAATTCAGTACAAGAAGAAATTGGACTACGTGGCGCAGAGATGATCACACAGACCATCAAACCAGATGTAGCCATTATAACAGATGTTTGTCATGACACTTCCACACCTATGATTGATCCAAAAAAACAAGGAGACAATACTATTGGGAAAGGACCTGTAATTTCTTATGCACCTGCTGTACAGCAATTATTGCGCGATCGCATTATCGATACTGCGGAAGCAATGAAGATTCCTTTTCAGCGTTTGGCATCATCAAGATATACCGGAACAGACACAGATGCATTTGCTTACAGCAACGGAGGTGTTCCTTCTGCCCTAATTTCATTGCCATTAAAGTATATGCATACCACAGTAGAAATGGTACATCAAGAGGACGTAGAAAACGTAATCAAATTAATTTACGAAACACTACAAACAATTAAAAACGGAGAAAAATTTAGCTATTTCGCTTAATCTCCTCAATCACTTCAGGATTTAACAAGGTAGAAATATCGCCTAATTGATCGTACTCCCCAGCAGCAAGTTTACGCAGTATGCGACGCATGATTTTACCACTTCGCGTTTTTGGAAGTCCACTTACCACCTGGATGCGGTCTGGCTTGGCTAAAGATCCAATGGTTTGAGCAACCAAAGCACGCAAGGCTGCGATCAGCGCTTCGGTATTATCTACTTCATATTTAGATATGACAAATGCATGTAACGCATTCCCTTTTACGTCGTGTGGAAAACCAACAACTGCGCTTTCAACAACATTAGGATGCTCATTAAGTGCATTTTCAATAGGTGCTGTTCCGAGGTTATGCCCAGAAACAATTACTACATCATCTACCCTACCGGTAATGCGATAATTACCGTCCGCATCGCGCAAAGCACCATCGCCTGGAAAATAATAACCTGGATAGGCACTGAAATAAACATTTTTATATCGTTCGTGGTCACCCCAAATGGTACGTGCTATAGATGGCCATGGGTATTTAATTGCTAAAATACCCTCGTTTTCACCAGTCAATTCGTTTCCGTCGTTGTCTAACAAAACTGTTTGAACTCCTGGCATGGGAAGTGTGGCATAGGTAGGCTTCTGATTTGTAACACCTGCCAATGAAGTGATTAGAATTCCTCCCGTTTCGGTTTGCCACCATGTATCCACAATGGGACAATTATTCTTCCCTACATAATCGTCATACCAATGCCAAGCTTCTGCATTAATGGGTTCTCCAACAGAGCCCAAAACTTTTAGTGAAGACAAATCGTGTTTATTGACCAAGTCCACTGGATGCTTCTGCAAAGCGCGAATAGCAGTGGGTGCAGTATAAAATTGATTAACCTTGTGTTTGGCACAGACCTCCCAAAAGCGATCATACTCTGGATATGATGGAACGCCTTCAAACATAACCGTAGTTGCGCCTACAGCCAAAGGTCCGTATATAATATAGGAGTGTCCTGTTATCCAACCGATATCGGCAGTACACCAGTATATATCTCCTTTTTCATATTGGAAAACGTTTTGAAATGAGTAAGCAATATAAACCATGTATCCACCACATGTATGCACCATTCCTTTTGGCTTTCCGGTGGAGCCAGAAGTATATAAAATGAACAAAGGGTCTTCGCTATCCATGATTTCAGCAGGACAGTTGTCGTCTACTTCTTCTAACGCCTCATGCCACCAAACATCAATGTCATTCCAAGCCACTTCTTGACCCGTTCGTTTGAGTACGATAGAAGTTTTTATACTATTACAATGGGTTAATGCGTGGTCGGCAATCACTTTTAATGGCGTGACTTTAGCACCTCGAAACCCACCATCAGCAGTTACCAACATAGTGCATTCAGCATCATTTATTCTAGCAGCTAATGCGGCAGCGGAAAAACCTGCAAATACTACAGAATGAATGGCACCAATACGCGCACATGCCAAAACAGTTATTGCAAGTTCTGGTACCATGGGCATATATAGACATACCCTGTCTCCTTTTTTTGCGCCATTTGCCTTCAACATATTAGCTACACGACATACACGGCTATGCAGCTCCTTATATGATATATGTTGCGCAGTTTCATTTGGATCGTTTGGCTCAAAGATTATTGCTGTTTGGTTTGGCTGTGTTTTAATGTGACGGTCCAAGCAGTTTTCGGTAATATTTAGTTTACCACCTAAAAACCATTTCACTTCAGGTTTAAGAAAGTCATAAACAAGGGGCTTATCCCATTTTTGATGCCATTCAAATCGATTTGCAATATCTTCCCAAAAAGCTTCTGGGTTTAATGAAGCTCGTTCTTTTGCTTGATTGTAAGCTGCTATTGACCTGTACGCCAAATCTTTCATATAAATAAATTTCTTCCTAAAGTACTAAAATAATTCAGCTTATTATGCCACTACTCATGACATGATATTATGATATTTTAAATAAAATTTAATCTCGTGCTAAAAGGTTGCAGGCAAGCCTCTAGCGCGCATCAAAACCAAAATACTAATGTAGAGTAATTTTATAACGAAACATGTGGTATTGGTTCATTTTGTATAGTTGAAAATGAACCTTCAGGAGTTGTTTGTGACAATGGAATTCCTACACTTACCTATCAGGCTATTGTAAAAATTACTTGCAAACAAAAATTACAACAATGCGTTATTGATTCTTTTGACAACTGCAGGCCCCTCGTAAACAAAGCCAGTATATAGCTGTACCAAAGACGCACCTGCTGCTAGCTTTTCTTGCACATCTTCGGGTGTATGTACCCCTCCAACCCCAATGATAGGAAAAGCTGCATTGCTGTTCGTATGTAAATACGAAATTACTTCTGTGCTGCGTTTTGTTAGTGGTTTTCCGCTTAAACCACCGGCTTGCGCTGTTAGTTTTTTTGTGCTTTTCAATCCTGCACGTGAAAGCGTTGTATTGGTTGCAATAACTCCGTCAATTTTTGTATCTGCCACTATTTCAATAATATCATCTAACTGCGAATTACTTAAATCTGGTGCAATTTTCAGTAGTATGGGCTTGCGTAGGGGTTTTTCGTTATTTCGATTTTGCAAAACATTTAGGAGGTTCGTCAAAGGTTCTTTCTCTTGCAGGTCGCGAAGGTTGGGCGTGTTAGGCGAACTGACATTTACCACAAAATAATCCACCACATCAAATAAGGCATCAAAACAAATGAGGTAATCCTCTTGAGCGTTTTCGTTTGTTGTTGTTTTGTTTTTTCCAATATTTCCACCAATAATGATATTTTTATTTTTGCGTAATCGTTCTGCGGCTGCCACTACCCCATCGTTGTTAAAGCCCATGCGATTGATGATGCCGGTATCTTTTTTGAGTCGAAACAAACGGGGTTTGGGATTTCCGCTTTGTGGTTTTGGCGTTACCGTACCTATTTCAATAAAACCAAAACCAAAGTTGGAAAGTTCTTTATACAGCTTAGCGTCCTTATCAAAACCCGCTGCAAGCCCTACGGGATTTGGAAAGTGGATTCCAAAAACTTCCCTTGCTAACGAAGGGTTTTTGGTGGTATATATCGCACGTATCGCTGCGCCCATAAATGGTATGCGGTGAATCCCACGAATGACTGCAAACGAAAAATAATGCACCCATTCGGGGTCAAACAAAAACAGTAAGGGTCGAATGATGCGTTTATACATATATAAAAAAAACACTTCAAATGAAGTGCTTAATTGTTATTTTTTAGCACTTGTTGTGCGACGTTGACTCATCTCATGTGAGATAAAGCTACGCTCCATTTTTACTTTTCCTGCCATGGTTTCAATCACACAGCTATCGTTGGTTTCATTTACCTCAACCACTTTGCCGTGGATACCGCCTTTGGTAACTACCAAATCGCCTTTTTTAAGGTTGTTTTTAAAATTACGCTCTTTTTTAGCACGGCGTTGTTGCGGTAGAATTAAAAACAAAAACATGACCGCAAACATGAGTAGTAAAAAAGGAAGTTGGTTTCCCATTGATATAATATTTAATTAGTAGCTTGGTTTCGAGCAGCTTGACGCTGTTTTTCTTTTACAGGATCAGCGGTTACCACTGTTTTGATACGTAAAATTTCACGTCCGCGTTCGGTGTTGGTTGTAAGCGTTACTGTTTTAGTTTGATTACCAGGTTTATTAGCAGAGTCAAATTTCACTTTAATTTCACTAGTTTCGCCGGGTGCAATCGGTGTGTTTTTTGGATATTCAGGCACCGTACAACCGCAGCTACCACGGGCATCTAAAATGGTTAAATCGCTAGTTCCAGTGTTGGTAAATATAAATGCAGTTTCTACAACGTCACCTTCGTTAATGGTGCCAAAATCGTGTTCATTTTTGTCAAAAGATAACACAGGTAGGTCACTGTTTGCTTCTTGCCTTGCTTCGACTTGAGCAATATTTTCTTGCTTAACCTTTTTGGCAGCATTTCCAGTGCAACTAATAATAAACAGACCCAAAAGGGCAAAAATCCATGGTTTCATAAATTGTAATTTTTCCAAAAATAAACATATTACTGCATTCCGCGTACATTTTTGCGAATACGATTTTGCGTAGAAAGGTCCTTTAACAACTTATCTAAAACCCCATTAATAAACATACTGCTTTTGGGTGTGGCGTATTCTTTGGCAATTTCTAAATACTCATTGATAGTGACATTCACAGGTATTGACGGAAAATAAAGCAGTTCTGCTAATGCCATAAGCAACAGCGTAAAATCTAAATCAGCAATACGCTCTGGATCCCAGTTGGGTGTTCTACCAATAATTTCGTTTTGCAATTCTGTTTTGTTAAGTGCAACCTTTCGAAATAGTTCCAATGAAAACTTTTGATCTTCTTCGTCCTTATATAGATGCGCAATTACCGCATTGGAGGAGTCAATACGCTTAAGACTGTTACGCACAATGGTATTTACAAGCGGAATATCGTCCATCCACGAGATGTTTGCTTCCTCGATAAATTCGGGCAATCGATCAAAGGGTGCAATAACATCTGTAAAAAGTGCCACCAAAAAAGCTGTGTCTTTTTCTAAAGAGGTGTCTTCGTCAGCTAAATATGCGTGATACACATCACTTTCAGTTATGGTATCCCATATAAGTCGTACATATTCGTCGTGGTTTTTCCAGTATTTTAATTTGTGTTTGTTGCGCAGCATTTGCAATTTTGAGTTTTCCATCAACGCCTTTAAGGCTTGATTAGAAAAGAATTTTGGATTGATTTCATTGCGAGTTGGCGCCAAATGCTTTTTGGTATTTTTCATATACAACTGATGACCACAGGCATGAAGTTCGCCAAACAAATCCAGCAGCGTAATGTAAAGTAGATGAAAGTCCTGACTGCTTTTAATAATCCACGATTCACCTACTTTAAGATTGTCGGTTGGGTCTAGTTGTTGGGCATATAGTGCTTGCATAACCTTAGTACGAAGGTGCCGTCGTGTAATCATGGATAAGAACGTTTTTTGATGGTATAAAATTACGATGTTTAACTTTAGATTTGACACAACCGACTAAAAACTTATCTTCGTAAAAAAATAGCTTGCGCGCACTTCAATACCTCAACCGTTATCTAAAAAAATACCGCCTCTTATTACTGTTAGGTTTGCTCTTTACGGTTTCTTCTAGAGTATTTGCTGTGATTGCCCCAAGCCTAGTTGGGGATTCTATTACTGAAATAGAGCAATTTATTCAAAGTGGAGCTACAGATCTTACTTCTATAAAAAAGGTATTGTTGACCAATATTGCCCTCATTACAGGCGCAGCTCTGATTTCGGTCGGGTTTACATTTGCCATGCGTCAAACAATTATTAATGTATCGCGACACATTGAATTTGATTTAAAAAACACTATTTACGACCACTACCAAAAACTATCGCTTCGATTTTACAAGCAAAACCGTACCGGTGACTTGATGAACCGCATCAGCGAAGATGTTTCAAAAGTACGGATGTATGTTGGTCCTGCGCTAATGTACAGTATCAATACGTTTACATTATTTATTATTGTGATTGGTTATATGATAAGTGTTGCGCCTAAACTAACTCTTTACACACTACTGCCCTTACCTATTTTATCATTTATGATATATAGGCTCAGTAAAGCCATACACGAGCGAAGCACACTTGTACAGGAAATGCTGTCTCAACTTTCCACATTTACGCAAGAATCGTTCAGTGGTATTAATGTGATTAAATCATATGCTATTGAACCAGATCGTATGTCAGAGATGCGACGTGTTTCGGCTGAAAGTCACAGCAAAAATATGTCACTAGTACAGGTACAAGCGTGGTTTTTTCCCATGATGATATTACTTATTGGTATTAGTAATATTTTAGTGATATTTATTGGCGGGACCCAATACATCAACGGACAGATAGAATTGGGAATTTTAGCAGAATTTATCATTTATGTAAATATGCTCACATGGCCTGTTGCTACTGTAGGCTGGGTTACTTCAATTGTGCAACAAGCTGAGGCATCCCAAAAACGCATTAACGAGTTTTTAGGGCAAGAACCTGAAATTCAAGACAGCAACACTACGTACAAAAATTTGGATAGCGTAGCTATAGCATTTAAAAATGTGCACTTTACATACGATGATACAGGAATTCATGCGCTAAATGATGTATCATTTGAGCTAGCAGAAGGAAAAACGCTTGCCGTTATTGGGCCAACTGGTTCAGGAAAAACAACCCTATTACAACTACTTTCAAAAACCTATCTACCAAATTCTGGAGAAGTAATGCTTGGTGGAAATCCACTTAATGCATATACACAACTCGACATTCGCAATGCCATGAGCGTAGTGCCGCAGCAACCCTTTTTGTTTTCAGATTCCATTGCATACAATATTCGTTTTGGCAAACAAGAAGCTACACAAGAAGAAGTAGAACTAGCTGCCAAGCAAGCTGCTGTTCATGAAAATATAATTGATTTTAAAGCTAAGTATGACACCATCGTTGGCGAACGTGGCATCACACTTTCTGGCGGACAAAAGCAGCGCGTCTCCATAGCACGTGCGCTTATCAAAAAATCTAAGCTGTTGCTGCTAGACGATTGCCTTTCGGCAGTAGATACCAAAACTGAGGAAACTATTTTATCATTGCTAAAAGCAAAAAAAGATACCACTACTGTAATTGTATGTCATCGGGTCTCATCGGCAAAAAATGCTGATTTTATTCTTACACTTAAAAACGGAAAAGTAGCACAGTTTGGATCACACAAAAGCCTTGTCAACAAAGAGGGTTATTATAAGGAACTTTACACCCAACAGCAACTGAAAGAAAAGTCTGAAGAAATCTTATACCATGGTTAAATTTGATCCAACAAAAAGTGTTTTAGAACGATGCCTACAGGCAGGTTCTCGCACTTATTATTTTGATGTTAAGCAAACCAAAGCAAACGATTATTTTTTAAGTATATCTGAACGTAAAAAAGATGTTGAAGGTAAACTTCTAAAAAAACAGAAGATATTCATATACAAAGAGCATTTTGAGGGGTTTACAGAGATTCTGAACGAATTGATAAGGTATATCATTGATGAAAAAGGAAAAGAGGTATTGCGCTAACAATTTTCGTGTATTTTTGAATATCAATTAATAATTTTATGGCGCGGACTTCCTCAAATATGCTCGATCTTGGCACCAAAGCACCAAATTTTACTTTACCTAATGCCGTAGATGGAAACTCCCTTTCATTTTCAGATGTATGTGGTAAAAATGGAACTGTGGTGATGTTTATTTGCAATCACTGTCCCTACGTTAAGCATGTTTTTGGCGGAATCACTTCCTTGGCAAACGATTACCAAAGCAAGGGGGTTGGTTTTGTAGCAATTTCAAGTAACGATGTAGAAAATTACCCTGAAGATTCTCCTGAGCTTATGAAAAAAACTGCACAAGAACAAGGTTATACATTTCCATATTTGTACGACGAATCACAGGAGACAGCAAAAGCTTATGATGCGGCTTGCACACCCGATTTTTATCTTTTTGACGCTGAGCAGCTTTTGGTTTATCGTGGGCAAATGGATGACTCTAGACCCAAAAACGGCATTCCCGTTACTGGAAAAGACTTACGTACAGCGCTGAATGCACTGCTTTCTGGATCAGCGATTGGACCAATACAAAAACCAAGTTTAGGTTGTAATATCAAATGGAAAGTTAGCTAACCGCTACCAATTCTACATCAAAAATTAAAGTTGCATCTGGAGGAATAATACCTCCTGCACCACGTGCTCCGTATGCTAAATCACTTGGAATAACAAAACGTGCCTTGTCACCGACAGAAAGTAACTGAATACCCTCATCCCATCCTGGAATTACTTGACCAACACCCAAAGCGAATTCAATTGGTTGGTTCCGCTTGTATGAGGAGTCAAAAACAGTTCCATCAACCAATTGCCCTTTGTAGTGGACGCTTACGGTTTTACCTTTTTCTGCATTTGGGGCGTCACCACGATGAATAAATTTATAGCGCAACCCAGATTTGGTTTTTTCAAATCCTGCAGCAATTTTGTTAAGTGCTTTTTCTTGCGCCTCGAGCTCTTTACGGAAACGCTCCTCACGGCTACCTTCAAATGTTCTAAATGCCTCAACTGCATTCCATGCTTCTGCTACTTTACCAATGCGCTCAATTACCACAGACTCAATTTCATCGTCTTGTGCAATGGATTCAACAACTTGTTGTCCTACTTCAACAAAGCCAAAAACAGTGTGCTTTCCGTCAAGCCAAGGTGTTTCGTTGTGTGTAATAAAAAATTGACTCCCATTAGTGCCAGGTCCAGCGTTTGCCATCGACAATACACCCGGGCGATCGTGTTTTAAATCAGAGTGAATTTCATCGTCAAATTGATACCCTGGACCGCCACTTCCATTACGTTGCGGGCAACCGCCCTGAATCATAAAATCGGGAATTACACGATGAAAAGATAGGCCATCGAAATAGGGTTTACCTTGTGGCTTGTGCGTGTTTTCAAGATTTCCTTCCGCTAGCGCCACAAAATTCCCCACAGTTCCTGGAGTTTCGTTGTGTGTTAGGCGTACTTTAATGGTTCCCTTAGGGGTAGTAAAAACGGCGTAAATTCCTTCGCTCATAAGTCAAATTTATTAAACTGTGAATGTAGCTATAAAAAGATTAGTTTGCCACTTCACTCATAAATTTAATTCGAAAAACACGAAGGTCATCTTCCTCGTAATCACCATCAAATTCTTCTAAAGCAGTTTGAATATCATCGTTTTCAGCCTCCATAAAGTATTCTTGCAATTCTTCTTGTTGATCCTCATCAAAAAGCTCGTCAATGGCATATTGTATATTGACTTTTGTTCCCGAAAACACAATGGTTTCGAGTTGTTCCAAAAAAGCCGAGAACTCCATTCCTTTGGCATTTGCAATATCTATTAAAGGCAACTTCCTGTCAATATTTTGAATGATAAATAATTTTAGGGAAGAGTTTGCGCCTGTACTTTTAAAAACCAAATCCTCTGGTCTAACGATATCATTTTCTTTGACATATTTTGCAACAAGCTCCACAAAAGGCTTTCCAAACTTATTCGCTTTCCCTTCGCCCACGCCATGAATGTTTTTAAGCTCTTCTATGGTTACTGGATATTTGATAAGCATATCTTCAATGGAGGTTTCTTGAAAAACAGCATAAGGCGGAACTTCATGTTTTTCTGCAACTTCTTTTCGCAGTTTCATTAACATTTTCTTTAGCTTAACCTCAAAAGATGCTTTTTTAGCTGGTGCAGCAACAACGACACTATTGTCATACAAATGATTTTCTGTCATTAAAAAACTGTGCGGTTTTTCTAAAAATAAAGCGCCTTTTTTGTTAATTTTAATAACTCCATAGGTTTCAATCTCTTTATTGAGATAACCCGCAACCAAAAGTTGTGACAGCAATGATTTCCAGTAGCCTTCGTCTTTGGCTCTTCCTACCCCAAAAAAGGAATTTGATTGAATGCGATGAGAAACTAAAATGGGTGTTTCTTTTCCAACCATGATATGAATCAATTCTTTGATTTTATATTGTTCATTGGTCTTTTTAATGATTTGGATGATGAGTTCAACTTCTTTTTGAGCCTCTATTCTTGGCTTAGGATTTCGTGCATTATCGTCCATTTCGGCTCCGTCGCCATTTACTTCGTCAAATTCCTCTCCAAAATAGTGCAGTATGAATTTGCGCCTAGACATTGAAGTCTCGGCATAAGCAACCATTTCTTGCAGTAGGGCGTAGCCAACTTCTTGTTCTGCTAGTGGCTTTCCAGCCATAAACTTCTCAAGCTTTTCAATGTCCTTGTGAGCATAAAAGGCCAAGCAATGTCCTTCGCCACCGTCTCTTCCAGCACGACCTGTTTCCTGATAATAACTCTCAATACTTTTTGGGATATCGTGATGAATAACAAAGCGAACGTCGGGCTTGTCTATACCCATACCAAATGCAATGGTTGCCACAATAACATCACAGTTTTCTTTAAGAAAACTATCTTGGTTGTGTACCCTTTGTTTAGTATCCAAGCCTGCGTGATACGGAAGGGCATTAATCCCATTTACTTGTAACATTTGTGCCAATTCCTCAACTTTTTTTCGCGACAAACAATACACAATACCAGATTTACCTTTATTAACCTTTACAAAAGAGATAATATCACGGTCTACCTGAGCTGTTTTTGGTCTTACTTCATAGAATAGATTAGGTCTATTAAAGGAGGCCATATAAGTTGTGGCGTCAGAAATATTGAGGTTTTTAAGAATGTCTTCTTGGACTTTTGGGGTTGCAGTTGCTGTCAAACCAATGATGGGTATATCATTTCCAATACGCTGGATGATGGATTTGAGGTTGCGGTATTCAGGTCTAAAGTCATGTCCCCATTCTGAGATACAATGTGCCTCGTCAATAGCCATAAAACTTATGGGAACGGTACGTAAAAAAGCCACATTGTCTACTTTAGTTAGTGATTCGGGTGCTACATAAAGTAATTTTGTTATTCCTGAAGTAATATCGTCTTTAACTGTTTGAATTTGTGTTTTGCTCAGGGATGAATTTAAAACGTGAGCAATACCATCATTTTTAGAAATCCCGCGAATGGCATCCACTTGATTTTTCATAAGTGCAATGAGTGGCGAAACTACAATTGCTGTTCCAGGTTGAATAAGCGCAGGTAGCTGATAACAAAGTGATTTTCCAGCTCCAGTTGGCATGATAACAAAAGTGTTTTCTTTGTTGAGTACACTTTTAATTACTAGCTCTTGAAGCCCTCTGAATTCACTAAAACCAAAATACTTTTTTAACGAAGATTTTATATCAAATTGGTCATCCAAGGCCTCAGGCTTCATGTTGGGTTTCGTACATTTGTAATCACAATATACGTCAAAACTGATTATATGTCAATAAAGTTTGAATAATTCTACTTCCATGATACATAGAGCCAAAGCTGTGATAGCCCAACAAGCAGCAGCCATAGAAGGTTTAATTCCGCAACTCACTTCAGATTTCGAGCAAGTAATTCGTTGGTTGCAAGATAGTAACGGAAGGTTAGTGCTTACCGGAATTGGAAAAAGTGCTATCATTGGAATGAAAATTACCGCAACGCTAAACTCAACGGGTACAAAAAGCATGTTCATGCACGCTGCAGATGCCATCCATGGAGACTTAGGCATGATAGACCTCAACGATATTGTAATTTGCCTATCCAAAAGTGGCACAACACCAGAAATAAAAACCTTAGTTCCACTTCTCAAGAATCGAGGCAACAAACTTGTAGGCATGACTGCAAACCCCGATTCGTATCTTGCAAAGCAATCTGATGCTGTACTTCATGTTGGCATTCCAAACGAAGCCGACCCAAACAACTTAGCACCTACAACTAGCACTACTGCTCAACTTGTTATGGGAGATGCGCTTGCCATTTGTCTTATGGAACGAAACGGCTTTAATGCTGAAGATTTTGCAAGATCGCACCCAGGAGGTGCACTAGGCAAGGCACTTCACGTACAGCTAATCCACCTGCTGAAAGAACACAAAAAACCTGTCGTGGAGCAAAACGCGCCCATTGCTGAAGTGATTACCGAAATATCTACCAAACTTGTTGGGGCAACTGCCGTTTTGGAAAACGAAAAAGTTATTGGTATAATCACTGACGGTGACCTTAGGCGCATGATGGAAAATCAAAAAGATTTTAGCTCCTTATCAGCGAAAGACATTATGAGTAATAATCCTGTTTTACTTGTGGATACAACTTTGGCAAAAGAGGCGCTATCTCTTATGCAAGAAAAAGAAATAAGTCAGGTTATTGTAACTCAAAACGATAACTATTGCGGTATTGTGCATATCCACGATATCCTAAACGAAGGTATTTACTAGCATGGAAGATAAAAGTATGCCTTTTTTAGACCATTTAGAAGAACTACGTTGGCATCTTATTCGAAGTATTTTAGCTATTGTCATTGCGGGTGGTTTGGCTTTTATAGCTAAGGATTTCATTTTTGACTATCTGCTTTTTGGACCTAAAAAACAAGATTTCATAACTTACAAATGGCTCTGTAGCGCAGCACAAGCACTTAGTTTTGATGAAGGCTTTTGCCTTGATAAATTACCCTTTAGGGTACAAAGTCGAACGGTTGCAGGGCAGTTTTCGGCACACATATGGACATCAATAACGGCAGGTTTTATCGTTGCATTCCCCTATGTGACTTATCAGTTATGGTTATTTATCAGCCCAGGGCTTTTGAAAAATGAACGCCGACAAGCGCGTGGATTTATTTTTATGTCTTCATTTTTATTTTTTCTAGGTGTATTGTTCGGATACTTTGTAATTACCCCTTTATCGTTGCGCTTTTTGGGAACGTACAGCGTTAGCTCAGAAATTTTTAATGATTTTGACCTAAGCAGCTACACCGCATTAGTGCGCGCTTCGGTACTTTCTGCAGGGTTTATTTTTGAACTCCCCATTTTGGTTTATTTTTTAACCAAAATCGGACTGATTACACCTGAGCTTATGCGGGAATACCGTAAAATTTCCTTGGTTTTGGTACTCACACTTTCAGCAATTATTACACCGCCAGATATTGCTAGTCAAATTATTGTCGCCATTCCTATTATGATTTTATACGAAGTCAGTATTTTTATATCCAAAGCGGTTTATAAAAGAAATCAATAAATGCCAAAAAAACCTGCAGCACAATCATGAGGTTACACGCGCAAAACATAACCAAAACCTATCGAGGTAGAAAAGTCGTAAATGAAGTTTCTGTTTCCGTTCAACAAGGCGAAATTGTAGGTCTTTTGGGTCCTAATGGTGCGGGGAAAACCACTTCTTTTTATATGATTGTGGGGCTTATCAAACCACTAACTGGTCATATTTATTTGGACGATATTGACATTACACGCTTTCCTATGTACAAACGTGCACAAAATGGCATTGGCTATTTGGCTCAAGAAGCCTCAGTGTTTCGAAAACTTACCGTGGAGCAAAACATTAAAAGTGTATTGGAACTCACCGATTTGACACCTACCCAACAACAGGAAAAAACAGAGGCGCTTTTGGAAGAGTTTGGGTTGACACATATTCGTAAAAATCGTGGAGATTTACTTTCTGGAGGTGAGCGTCGAAGAACTGAAATTGCTCGCGCCTTAGCCACCGATCCAAAATTTGTGCTTTTAGACGAGCCGTTTGCAGGCGTTGACCCTGTGGCAGTTGAAGATATTCAGAAAATTGTAGCCCACCTAAGAAAGCGTAATATCGGTATTTTGATTACTGACCACAACGTACAAGAAACTCTTGCCATAACTGATCGAACCTACTTGATGTTTGAAGGAAAAATCCTAAAAACAGGAACGCCAAAGGAACTTGCCGAAGACGAAATGGTACGTAAAGTGTATTTAGGACAAAACTTTGAGCTTAGGACAAAAAAGCTTAGTCTTTAAGTTTCATATAAATCACCCCAGAAAGGGTATACGCCAATACCACCAAAGACAAGGACTCTGACCTAAACCAGAACAATATGGGCGTGGCAACAAGCCCAAAAATCATCGCAAATCGCGTAGGTTTTCCATTGACAAGTTTTTGACTCGGTAACATCCATTTAGATACCATTAGAAGTGCCAATACTGCAACCACACTAACCACCACCAAATAGTGCAAATCCACAGGAATAAATGGAATTCCCACCACAAAAAGGGCAAAGGCAGGAGTAGGCATTCCTTCAAAATCTAATTGACTTGAAGGTGTGATGTTAAATCGTGCCAAACGGTAAATGGCAGCTATGGTAATCAAAAAGCCCAGCAATGAAAGTGGCACCAAATGATAAGGCAAACACTCGTACAGATATTTATACATGATAAACCCCGGCACAAGACCAAAGGAAATCAGATCGCAAAGCGAGTCTAGCTGCTTACCAATTTCAGAAGATGCTTTAAAGGCACGAGCAACCATACCATCTATGCTATCAAAAAAAACACCAACTAGTACCCAAATCAGGGTCATTAAGGCATTACCCTCAATAATGGATATAAGAGCTAAACAACCTGCAAATCCATTAACCAGTGTAAGTGTGTTTGGAATATAATTAACAAGTCTCATGTGTAAAGATTTGATTAATCATAGACAAACTTATACAATAATTGTAATTTCGCCACATGCCAAACAAATTTTTCCTTTCCATTCTTTTCGGCGTTCTATTGGGGCTTTCATGGCCTACAGGTGGTTTTTCACCATTGCTTTTTGTTGCACTAATACCATTGATATTTCTTTTTGAGCGCAGTAAAACAGATAAACGAAGAAAATTCTTTTGGCGATTCTATTTGGGGTTTTTCATTTGGAATGCGCTAACCACATGGTGGTTGTGGAACGCTACCATTTTTGGGATATTTTTCGCTTCGTTGGTAAACAGCTTGCTCATGACACTCGTAGTCATGCTTTGGCGACGCGTTGACCGTAAACTAGGACAAAAAGCGGGGCTTGTATTTTTGCCTTTTGCTTGGATTTGCTTCGAAAAAATGCATTTGGTTTGGGACTTTTCATGGCCATGGCTAAACCTTGGAAATGGATTTGCCAATAATCCAAATTGGGTGCAATGGTACGAATACACAGGCAGCTTTGGCGGTACGCTTTGGATATGGGTGATCAATATTGCCATGTACAAGGGGATAAAAAACTACATATCTACCAAAAAAAGCACACAATTTTTAAAACCTATTTTCCTCATTGCAGCTCCCTTGCTTTGTTCGTACATCATTTTGCATCAATTTGAAGCCGAGCAAAACGAAGCAGTAAACGTTACTGTGGTACAGCCAAATATTGACCCATATAATGAAAAATACAATTTAACACATCAAGAACTTTATAATAATTTGCTAACGCAGATAACACCTGAGCTTGGCAAAAATCCTGATCTAATTGTTACACCCGAAACTTATTTTTCAGAAGGTGCAGGTGAAAACTTACTCAAGTTTGAGCAAAGCAAATTGTATCAAGATTTACTTGCCTTTTCTAACAAATACGACACCCAATTCTTAAATGGCATCCAGTTTTACAACACCTACTCTAAAGAAAATAAATCCAAAACCGCCAACGATTTACGTAACGGTGCATGGGCAGATTTTTACAATAGTGCCTTCATGACAGATAGCACCGGCGTTCATGTATATCACAAATCAAAGCTTGTAGTGGGAGTTGAAACCTTGCCTTATCGTAATGTTGTTGAGCCACTTTTCGGAAATGTCATGCTGGATTTTGGAGGAACACTTTACGTTCGGGCAACACAAGACTATCGTGATGCTTTTCCTCTCTATCGTGGCGCAAAGATTGGCCCCATTATTTGTTATGAGTCTGTTTATGGAGAATTTGTTACGGAATACGTTCGAGCAGGTGCTACGGTGCTGGCAATAATGACAAACGACGCATGGTGGGGCAATACGCCTGGACACAAACAACATTTGATGTATGCGCGCTTGCGAGCCATCGAAACACGAAGACCAATCGTAAGAGCAGCAAATACAGGTATTTCTGGATTTATTAATCCCAAAGGCGAAATAATCTCTCAGCTTGATTACGATACCAAAGGCGTGCTAACTAACTCAGTAGTACCGCAAACCAATACAACCATTTATGTGCGATATGGAGACTATATTTTTAGGCTTGGTGGGTTTTTAGCTGCTTTTATTTTCCTTTTTACGTTTGCTCGAAAAAAAAATTGAAAAGTTATGAAAATGAGTGGTTTAGCTAAAAAAAGTTTTTACACATCAGTTAAGTTGTTTACTTTTGAAAAGCGAAGAAGCAGCTATGAAAATTTACACAAAAACAGGCGATGAAGGTAATACTTCACTTATTGGAGGCTATCGAGTTTCCAAAAGTGACCTCCGTATTGAATCCTATGGAACAGTAGATGAATTGAATTCTTGGTTGGGGCTGATTGCTGAATACGCTCCCAAAAACCACGTTGATGAAATTTTAGGAATACAGCAACAATTGTTTTCTGTTGGCGCACAGCTTGCTAGCAAGTCTAGCGAACAAAAACGACCGTTTCGGCCTATTTCTGAATCAGATATTAGCCAATTAGAGCGCTATATTGATTTTTATGAAGAACTATTACCAAAAATGACGCATTTTATTCTTCCTGGCGGTTCTAAAGCCGCTGCGCAAACGCACATTGCGCGCTGCGTATGCCGTAGAGCAGAACGTGTATCAGTGCAGCTTAGTCGTGTTGATTTTGTAGATAAATTACTTTTAGTCTATCTCAACAGGTTATCTGACTACTTATTTTGCCTTGCAAGGGCCTTTACTTTTTGGGAAAAAAAAGACGAAATTAAGTGGATTCCTAATCCATAATTTTTTACTTGCACAATTGCGATAAAAAATTATTTTTGCAAGACTTTTAAAATAAAACTTTATGTACTGGACATTAGAACTTGCATCGTATTTGAGTGACGCCCCCTGGCCAGCAAATAAAGATGAACTTATTGACTACGCCATCCGTACAGGTGCACCTCTTGAAGTAGTAGAAAATTTGCAAGCCATTGAAGATGAAGGCAGTGAGATTTACGAAACGATTCAAGAAATTTGGCCCGATTACCCCACAGACGAAGATTATCTGTGGAACGAGGACGAATACTGATATTTCGTTATCGCTTTGGCCGTTTTTTACTTATTTTTGATATCCATAATTTTTTCCTATGAGTGTGTTTAGCGGTATTTTAAAAACTTTCATTGGCGATAAAGCCAAAAAAGATCTTAAAGCCATTTTTCCGCTTGTGGATAAAATCCATAATGCATCTAATGAATTAAAAACCCTTTCCCACGATGACTTGCGAGCAAAAACTACTGTGTTTAAATCAGAAATTGCTGAAATTCGCAAACCTCATTTTGATGAAATCGAAAAGCTAAAAGCCAAAATCGATGAACTTACCGATTTAGACGAGAAAGAATCGCTATACGCCAACATAGACCGCATTACAACACAAGCACATGATGAGGTGGCTGCGTATCTAGACAGCATTCTGCCGCAGGCATTTGCTGTTGTTAAAGAAACCGCAAAACGTTTTAAAGAAAACGAGCAATTAGAGGTTACCGCAACCCCTTTTGATCGAACAATCTCAGCTGCAAAATCTAATGTGAAAATTAAAGGCGATAATGCCATTTGGGCAAATGCCTGGGATGCTGCCGGAAAGTCGGTTACTTGGGACATGGTTCACTACGATGTACAGCTTGTTGGTGGTATTGTATTACATCAAGGAAAAATTGCTGAAATGCAAACAGGGGAAGGAAAAACCTTAGTGGCTACCCTACCCGTTTACCTCAACGCCCTTTCAGGCGATGGTGTTCACCTAGTTACCGTTAACGATTATTTGGCAAAACGAGATAGTGCTTGGATGGCTCCCATTTTTGAATTCCATGGGTTGTCTGTAGATTGCATCGATTACCATAAACCCAATTCCGAGGCACGAAGAAATGCATATAAAGCAGACATCACCTACGGAACAAACAACGAATTTGGATTTGATTACTTGCGTGATAATATGGCGCACGCCATGGACGATTTGGTACAACGCCCGCATCATTTTGCTATTGTAGATGAGGTGGATTCAGTTTTGGTAGATGATGCACGTACCCCACTTATTATTTCTGGTCCGGTTCCCGATGGCGACAGACATGAGTTTCAAACGCTAAAACCCCAAATTTCGGCATTGGTTTCACAACAACGGCAACATCTTACAGCAGTACTTGCTGAAGCCAAAAAACTAATCAGCGAAGGCGATACCAAAGAAGGTGGCTTGTTACTTCTTCGAGTATTTCGTGGATTACCAAAAAACAAAGCACTCATTAAATTTTTGAGTCAAGAAGGAGTGCGACAATTGCTGCAAAAAACAGAGGCTTTTTACATGCAAGACAACAATCGGGAAATGCCCAAAGTGGATGCCGATTTGTTGTTTGTTATCGATGAGAAAAACAACCAAATAGAGCTCACCGACAAAGGCGTTGAATATTTATCTGGAGGAGATGACGATGCTAATTTCTTTATTCTTCCTGACCTAGGTGGGGAAATCTCGACAATAGAGCAAAAAGGATTATCTCCTGAAGAGGAAGCCGCCGAAAAAGAAGTACTTTTTAAAGACTATAGTGTCAAAAGCGAACGCATTCATAGCATGAATCAACTGCTGAAAGCATACACGCTTTTTGAAAAAGATGTTGCTTATGTAGTGATGGAAAATCAAGTGAAGATTGTGGATGAGCAAACAGGCCGAATCATGGACGGGCGGCGTTATTCCGATGGATTACACCAAGCTATTGAAGCCAAAGAAAATGTAAAAATTGAAG
>DLPY01000081.1 GCA_002478685.1 Flavobacteriaceae bacterium UBA7446 | reverse complement strand
GCAAAGGCGCAGGAACATTTGAATAGGCGATTTTTTCACGTATGGCAGCAATCGCCAAAATAGCCAACAACCAACCAATTCCAGAGCCAAGACCGTAAACGGCAGATTCGCCAATAGAGGCAAAACTTTTTTGTTGCATAAACAACGAACCACCCAAAATGGCACAGTTTACAGCAATCAGCGGCAAGAAAATTCCCAAAGCGCCGTAAAGCGCAGGAGCAAATTTCTCCACAATCATTTCTACCAATTGTACCATAGAGGCAATTACGGCAATGAACATAATAAAACTCAAAAAGCTAAGGTCCATTGACGCATACTCTTCACCTAGCCAAGTCATCGCGCCAGGCTTTAGAAGGTAGTTGTCTAATAAGTAATTAATTGGAACTGTAATCGACAATACAAAAATAACGGCAAAACCCAAACCAACGGCAGTTTTTACGGTTTTGGATACCGCCAAATAGGAACACATACCCAAGAAGTAGGCAAAAATCATGTTCTCGATGAAAATACTTTTAACAAAAAGGTTGATGTAGTCCATGACTTAATTTTTTTCGATGAGTTTACGATTTCGTGCACGTTGTATCCAAATAATAAGACCAAGGGTAATAAGTGCCATAGGCGAAAGCAACATTAAACCATTGTTTTCATAGCCCATTTCGTAAAGCGCATCTGGGATAACTTGTAATCCATACAGTTTACCAGAACCCAACAGTTCGCGGAAAAAGGCCACGGCAATGAGCATAAAGCCATATCCTGCAGCGTTACCAACACCATCCAAAAAGGATTTCCATACGCCATTTCCAAGAGCAAATGCTTCAAGGCGTCCCATTACAATACAGTTGGTAATAATCAATCCAATAAAAATAGAAAGCTCTTTACTAACATCATATGCAAAAGCACGTAAGACCTGATCAACAAGAATAACCATAGAAGCCACTACAACTAATTGAACAATAATTCGGATACGGTTAGGGATAGCATTTCGAAGGATAGAAACGATAACGTTACTGGCAGCCATTACAGCAATTACCGAAAGGGTCATTACTACAGCAGGCTTGAGTTGCACCGTGATAGCTAAGGCAGAACAAATACCTAAAACTTGAACAGTAATGGGATTATTATCGTCTAGCGGATCTTTTAACAAACCGCGGTTTTTCTTTGAAAAAAGTGGCTCACGTTCCTTGGCAACAAAGAAAATTACGGGTTTTTTATTTGGTTTTGGTTTGGACATAATTAGTTGTTATACGCAAGGTCTGCGGGTGTTGCTTTTAGGTATGGTAAATAGTGTTGTAAACGTTCGATAATCATATCAGAAACACCATCACCGGTTATGGTTGCGCCGGAAATGGCATCAACCTCGTGATCTTCTTTGTCTGTGTCGTTGGGGTCATTATTGGTTTTGGAAACGCTAATCCCAACCAGATCTCCAGACTTATCAAATATCTTTTCGTCAACAAAGCGATTCATAAACCACTGCTGCGTAATTTCGGCACCCAGTCCTGCCGTTTCACCTTGATGGTCAAATACCACACCTTTTATAGAGTTTTTGTCTTCGTTTAATGCAATGTAACCCCAAATGGCATTCCAAAGTCCAGCACCACGAAGTGGGATGATGTAATATGTAGCTGCATCGACATTTGCCACATACAATGGAAAACGCTGGTAGTTGGCATCTTTCTTAATCTCAATAGCTAATTTGATATCAGTAAAAGCATCAACAGCATCGTCTACTGAGCCATCGTTTCGCAAGGCTAATTGTTCTACGATGTAGGTGTTGAACAACTTCTCTGCTCCTTCTCTATCAGTTTTAATTCCAATAGTGGAAAGGATATTTTGCATTTTTTCTTTGCGGACATTTTCCGCTTGTAGGTCCTTGAGCGAACTTGCCGTAAAAGCAAGTACCGAGGCTACTACCAAAACCATGGCAGCAGCAAAACCAAAAGTATATCCGTTCGAATCTCTGTTCATGATGCTGCAGTTAGTGATGCGTTAAGACGTTTTTTACGACGTTTGATATTTCCTTCAACCATATAATGGTCAATTGTAGGAGCAAAGACGTTCATCAATAGTATGGCTAGCATAACCCCTTCTGGATATGCCGGATTAAATACACGGATAAGAATACAGAAAAGCCCCACAAGGATTCCGTAAATCCATTTTCCTTTAGTAGTTTGTGCAGCAGAAACGGGATCGGTTGCCATAAACACAATACCAAAAGCAAATCCGCCAACAATAAGTTGATTTATCCAGTTAAAAGACATAAGTGTATTGGCACCCCAAAGGTTAAATAGGAATGCTGTTGCAGCTGCGCCGAGCACACCACCTACCATGATACGCCAACTGCCAACGCCCGTGAAAATCAAAATAGCAGCACCTACCAACACCCAAAGTGTTGAGGTTTCAGCAATAGAACCCGGAATAGCACCCATAAACATATCAAACATGGAATATCTAACATCGTTACCCGCAGCAAGACTTCCCAAAATTGTTTCACCCGAAATACCATCAACGTTACTTGCTTCAGAAACCCAAACTTTGTTTCCAGACATATAAGTTGGATACGCAAAAAAGGCAAAGGCACGAGCTGTAAGTGCAGGGTTAAGTATGTTCATCCCTGTTCCACCAAAAGCTTCTTTGGCAATCAATACCGCAAAGGCAACAGATAATCCAACCATCCAAAGCGGAATATCAACAGGCATAATCATAGGAACTAAGAGGCCTGTTACCAAATAGCCCTCATTCACCTCGTGACCACGATATACGGCAAAGGCAAATTCAATGGCAAGTCCAACTCCGTATGACACCGCAACCATAGGCATGATTTTAAGTGCGCCATGCAGAAGAGCATCCCAAAAAGTAAAGGCAATTCCAGATTGGATAAAATACTGATACCCTGTGTTATAAACACCATAAATAAAGGCAGGTAACAACGCAATGATTACGGTTACCATAGTGCGCTTTAAATCAACGCCATCACGGATATGCGCTCCTTTGCGGGTAGTATGATTAGGTACAAACAAAAAAGTATCAAAGGCATTTACCGCAGGGGCAAAACGCTCAAATTTTTGACCTTTTCCAAAAGGTTTTTTTATAGCGTCAATACGTTCACGTAGTTTCATATAATTCTATTTAACCAACTTCTTTAATCATTAAATCTAACGCATCACGGATAATAGCTTGCGCCTCTATTTTGGAGGTACTTGCATAATCTACCAGAGCAAAATCTTCGGGGGCAACTTCATAAATACCAAGTCCCTCCATCTTTTCAATATTTTGCGCCATACACTCTTTCAGTAACTGCATGGGAAAAATATCCATGGGCAAAACGCGTTCCATCTCGCCCGTAACGACCAAAGCACGTTCTTCACCGTTCATATTAGTGTCAAGTGCATATTTACGGTTTGGTAACAACCACGAAAGCGATGTTCGTGACATGCTGAAAATCTTACTCCCAACAAAAGGCAACCAACCAAACATGCGATAGCGATTTCCTTCTCTAAGAACAGATAATGTGTTGTTGTAAAACCCAATACTGCCATCGGCATGAGTTGCCACTCCGGTGAGAACATCTCCATTAACGATACGCACTTGTCCATTTGCGGAAATGCTTGCTTCCTTGAGAAGAGGCTCAACCGCGGCACCAATGCGGGTTTGGAAGTATTGAGGTTTTCCAACCACTGGTCCGACAACCGCAACTTTTCTTGACGGGTCAAAAGTTCCTGAAGCAAAAAAGCGTCCGATGCGTGCCACATCTTCGGGGTTTACCACCCAAGCTGTTTCGCCTGCATTGATGGGGTCAATATGATGAATCTGCACACCCACATTTCCTGCAGGATGAATACCTTTAATACGATGAATTTTTACCCCCTTAACATCAGATAAAAAAGAAGTGTCGTCAGCCGAAACAGAGAGGTGCACTTTAGGTGCCAATTTAGCAAGCGCATGAATTCCATTTTGAAAATCTTCTTGTTGACTGTCCAACACAAAAGCTACATCAGCAGCAAGTGGAGCCGTATTAAAACCAGAAATAAATATTCCTTTTGGTGCGTTGTTCGGATTTGCCACTACGTCATAAGGACGTTGCTTGATAAATGGCCAGCATCCCGAAGCCAACAAATGCGCTTTAACATCTACATCACTAAGCTTATCTAACTTGGTCATTTTGTGTTTTATAGCGTTATCTTTTCCATCTGACTCAATCTGAATTTCCAAAATACGGCGTTTAGCACCGCGAACAATTTTTAACAATACACCGCTAACTGGGGATACAAACTGAATTTCAGGACTTACCTTAGAAAAAAATACTGGTTGCCCAAGTGAAACTTTTTCTCCCTCTTTGAGAAGCATTTTTGGAACGACACCATGAAAATCATCTGGATAAATAATAAAATTGTTGAAAGTTTTGGGCGCAATAATTTTTCTGGTTGCTTCACCATTCAAGGGAATTGAGAGACCTTTTTTTAAGGTTATGTCAGCGGACATATGTGGTTGTTTTTTGCAGTGCAAATGTAAGGTACAGACCGTTAAAAGTAAAGTATTATCAAACGTAAATACATAATTTTATCAACCAATAAACAGTTTGTTTAACTTTGAAAAGTTTATGCTTTTTGACAAATGCATTTTCCTATCTGAAAAAACATCTCTAAACCAAGCTAATTTGAATTCAGTTCTTAAACAAAATCTTCTTCTTTTACTACTTTCTACAAGTGCTTTTGGACAGTTTTTGTCCGAATTTTCACCGCCAGAGCATATAAAAAGCGTCCTTTTTTACGTAAATGAGCAAAACACGTCTTTACCCATAGTACCACTAAATGAGTCGATTACGCTGCGATTTGACGATTTAAACGCAGACGACAGCACGTATTATTATACAGTAGAGCGCGCTAATGCCAATTGGGAGAAAAGCGACTTGTTTCGAGCCGATTTTATGGATGGCTATGATAATATTCGGATTCAAGACATTTCTTATTCGGTGGGTACATTGCAATCTTATATCAACTACAAATTAGAGCTCCCAAACAAACAAACACGCCTCAAAAAAAGTGGCAATTACATCTTAAAAATTTGGGATGATAATCGGAATCTTGTTCTTCAAAAACGCTTCGTAGTGGTTGACGAAGCCACAGCCATAAGGATGCGCGTGAAACGTGCGCAACATATAAACGAAATTCAAACACACCAAAGTGTACATTTGAGTTTGATCACCAGCGGACTAAGCTTCAGCATTCCCGAACAGCAGTTAAAGATTTTTGTAGCGCAAAACCAACAATGGCAAACGTGGCGTTCGGCTGGAAATGCAACCTACACACTGGGAAATAAATTGGAATTTACCTACAAACCCGAAACTCTTTTCGCTGGTGGAAATGAATATCATTTTTTTGAAACGCAAGACATTCGAGGTGGTGGTGGAAATGTAGCTTACGTACTTCGTGACAGTGTGTTTGTATCTTTTTTGGAACCGCAATGGGTTCGTGCTGGACGCCCATACACCTATGCACCAGATATCAATGGAGATTTCCGTATTAATGTATTTCAAGGAGCAAATCCGCATACCGAATCCGATTACAGTATGGTAATTTTTTCACTTTTTAGCGAGGATTTTTTATTTGATGCAGAGCATTTTATTGTTGGTGATTTTAATCAACACATTAAAAGCGAAGAAAATAAACTAAAATACAATCCAGAAACCGAACGCTTTCAAGCGGAACTTTTACTTAAACAAGGCATTTACAACTACAAATTTGTTAGTAAAGATTTTGAAGGCACGTCTTATGACAATCTTATTTCTGGAAGTTATTGGCCAACGGAAAACACCTATTGGGCATTTGTGTATTATCGTCCACTCGGGGCTCGCTGCGATGAACTAATCGCTGTTGGAAGTGCAAATTCAAAAGACATTGGATTATAGTAAAAATCACTACCTTTATTGCAATGATTCAACAAGTAACACAAGGAATACGCATATCAGTAGTATCGTTTTTTGAAGGAACCTACTTTAAGAACTATCGATTGCATTTCTCATTTGGTTACCGTATTTCTATTTCAAATCAAGGAAAAGATATTGTCCAATTGCAGTCTAGGCATTGGAAGATTTTTGATGCGCTCGAAGCAACTTCTTTTGTTGATGGCGAAGGTGTTGTAGGAAAAAAGCCTGTTATTAAGCCTAGACAAGTATACACCTACGAATCGGGCTGTTTGCTATCTTCTCCACTTGGTGCTATGCAAGGGCACTATAACATGACAAATCTTGCTTCCACAAAAAAATTTAGAGTCTATATTCCCAAGTTTGAACTTAGTCCACCCTTTGCGCTTAACTAACCCTAAAACCAATCATTATGTCAAATAGTTTTTTTTCGGTACCAAAACCCGTAAACGAGCCTGTTCTTGATTATCGTAAAGGCAGTACAGAACGTGCTGAAGTGCTTACCACTTATAAAGAAATGTTCAGTAGTCCTATAACTGTTCCGCTGTATATTGGCGCTGAAAAAGTAGTTACAAAAAAGCGAGCAAACATGGCACCTCCGCACGACCACAAACACTCGCTGGGGACGTATAGTTTGGCAGATAAATCTCATGTTGAGAAAGCCATTGCAGCAGCACTCAACGCTAAAAGTGATTGGGAAAACATGTCATTTGAACATAGGGCATCTGTTTTTTTAAAAGCCGCCGATCTTATTTCGGGACCATATCGCGCAAAAATTAATGCGTCCACCATGTTGGCGCAATCGAAAAATATTTTTCAAGCTGAAATTGATGCCGCTTGCGAATTTGCTGACTTTTTACGCTTTGGGGTTAAGTTTGCTGCAGACATTTATGCCCAGCAGCCTATTCAAGGAGATGGAGTAGTAAATCGATTAGAATACCGTGCATTAGAAGGATTTGTTTACGCTGTTACCCCTTTTAATTTTACTGCCATTGCGGGAAATATATGCGCAGCTCCTGCACTAATGGGCAACGTAATTGTTTGGAAGCCAAGCGACCATCAAATGTTTTCCGCTAAAGTAATCATGGATATTTTTGAGGAAGCTGGTGTCCCTGATGGTGTGATTAACTTAGTTTCAGGAGACCCTGTAATGATTTCGGATGTCGTATTGGAACATCCAAAATTTGCTGGATTGCATTTTACGGGCTCTACAGAAGTTTTTAAAAACCTCTGGACGCAAATTGGAAACAACTTATCTTCCTATCAAAACTACCCCAGAGTTGTAGGCGAAACGGGTGGTAAGGATTTTATTTTCGCACATCACACTGCTGATATTCCTACAGTAATTACCGCCATTACACGCGGCGGCTATGAATTTCAAGGACAAAAATGCTCAGCCGCTTCTCGGATTTATTTACCCAAATCTATTGCTGATAAAATTCTTGATGGCGTCGTTGAAAACATAAAAAGTTTCACTATTGGCTCGCCAGAAGACATGAATAATTTTATTACGGCTGTTATTCATGAAGGCTCATTCGATAAATTGGCGCACTATATTGACCAAGCCAAAAAAGATAAAGACGTGGAAGTTTTGACAGGTGGAACTTACGACAAAAGCACTGGTTATTTTGTGCATCCCACGCTGCTAAAAACCACAAATCCGCACTACATCACCATGGAAACTGAGCTTTTTGGACCCGTGGTCACGGTTTATGTGTATGAAGATTCAGAGTGTGAAGCAACGCTAGATTTGGTAAATACAACTTCTGAATATGGACTTACGGGTGCTATTATTGCGCAAGACCGCAAGTTCATTGAAGATGCGTCAAAAAAACTACGACACGCAGCAGGTAATTTTTACATCAATGATAAACCAAGTGGTGCTGTTGTAGGACAACAACCTTTTGGGGGAAGTCGTGCGTCGGGTACAAACGACAAGGCGGGTTCGGCATTAAACCTTCTGCGCTGGGTATCACCACGATTGATTAAGGAAACGCTTGTGCCCGCAACTGACTACCGCTATCCGTGTATGGACTAAATAGGCAAATACACCACCTTTTTTGTTTCAAAAAACGATTCCGTAAAAAATTGCTGCAAATGAAACACTTCAGCCTTTGGAAAGGGCGCAAGTTCCTCCTCCAAATCACCACCTTTTAAGTACAAAATCCCATTAGCACGTACGTGCTTGTGGCTTGTACTGATTTTGTCTTGTACCCAGGGAACAAATCGCTCCATGCGCGTGACCGCCCTGCTAACTACAAAATCGAAAATGTTCTCAACATCTTCAGCGCGTTGATGAAATGCGCTAACATTTTTGAGATTAAGCGTATCTATCACTGCATTGACTACATTGATTTTTTTTCCAATGGAGTCTACCAAAGTAAACTGCACCTGTGGAAACATTATTGCTAACGGGATTCCGGGAAATCCACCGCCAGTACCCACATCTAAAATTTTTGAATTAGACGTAAACGCATGAATTTTTGCAATGCCAAGCGAATGCAGTACATGACGCGTGTAAAAGTGATCCATATCGTTGCGCGAAATAACATTGATTCGTTGATTCCAAGCATTATATAACGGATTTAACGCTTCAAATTGCTCTTTTTGCAGCGGACTTAGATTTGGAAATTGATTAAAAATAGATTCTATCATAATTTATTGCGCAAAAATACGGAAGCTGTTGATTAAAAATTTGTTTTCGTTTTAGTCAAGGAAGTATATTTGACAAAATTTTAATTAATGAGTCAACCACTATCTGAACGTATAAAAAGTTTGCCAGCATCGGCTACCTTAGCTATGGCCGCAAAGGCAAGAGAATTAAAAAACGAAGGCAAAGACATTATTGGGCTTAGTCTCGGAGAGCCAGATTTTAATACGCCTTCGTTTATCAAAGAAGCTGCTATTGAAGCCGTGGAAGCAGATTACAATTCTTATACGCCCGTTGATGGCTATGCAGAACTCAAGGAGGCTATTTGCACAAAATTTAAGCGCGATAATGGATTAGAATACACCCCTAGCCAAATTGTAGTTTCTACAGGTGCAAAACAATCTATCGCAAACGTAGTTCAAGTGCTTGTCAACCCTGGAGACGATGTACTTCTTGTGGCACCCTACTGGGTAAGTTACTCGGCTATGGTAACACTTGCTGAAGGAAACCCTATTGAAATTCGCTCTGATATTGAAACCGATTTTAAAATTACACCCGAACAACTCGAAGCTGCCATTACACCCAAAACAAAATTGGTGATGCTTAACTCACCCAACAATCCAAGCGGGTCGGTTTATTCAAAAGAGGAGTACGAAGCTTTAGCTGCCATTTTGGAAAAGCACCCTGGCATCTATGTAATGTCGGATGAAATTTATGAGCATATCAACTATGACGGCATAATCCCGTTTAGTTTTGCTGCCATTCCAAGCATGTATGCGCGTACGGTTACCGTAAATGGCCTTGCCAAAGCCTTTGCAATGACAGGTTGGCGTATTGGATATTTGGGTGGTCCAGAATGGATTGCGAAAGCCTGTACCAAGATGCAGGGACAAGTAACCAGCGGAACGAACTGTATTGCACAACGTGCAGCGATTACAGCGGTTTTAGCACCTGTGAGTAAAATCAGATACATGGTTGATGAGTTTGATTTTCGCAGAAAGCGTATTATAGATTTGTTGCAAGATATTGAAGGTTTTACTGTAAATATCCCTAAAGGTGCTTTTTACGTTTTCCCTGATGTTTCTTCATTTTTTGGGAAAAAATTAAAGGGAAAGGAAATAGAAAATGCATCTGATTTTGCTATGTTTTTGTTGGAAGAAGCAAATGTAGCCACAGTTACTGGCGACGCTTTTGGCTGTCCAAACAATATCCGTATTTCATATGCAGCATCTTTAGAAGAAATCGAAGAAGCAGTTCGAAGAATTAAGGAAGCTTTGAATTAGTGCTTCCGCCAATAGTAAGGGGTTAGTAATATAAGCACGGTAAACAATTCTAACCTACCTATAAGCATCAGCAAAGCGCACCACCATTTTCCAATTGTGGGTAGCGATGCATAGGTCGAAGCAGGACCTACATCACCGAGCCCTGGACCCACATTTCCCAATGAGGCTGCTGCTGCTCCAATAGCGGTAGTAAAGTCTAATCCCAAAATGCTTAGCACACCCGCGCCAATAATAAATAATATCATATAGAGAATAAAAAACGCCAATACGTGATACACGATAGACTGCTTAATCATTATTTTATTTAACCTGACCATTAAAATGGCATTGGGGTGAAGTGCACGTTTAAATTCTAAAAAACCATTTTTGATAAGAATAAGGTGACGCATTACTTTTACTCCTCCCGAAGTAGAACCTGTTGAACCACCCAAAAACATTAACCCAAAAAACAGCATGGTTACAAAAGGGGACCAAGCTGTAAAATCAGAGGTTACTAGTCCCGTTGTGGTAATAACCGCAACAACCTGAAATAAGGCATGTCTAAACGACTGCTCAAGTGATGTCCAAACGGCTGAATCTGCCATGGCATACGCTCCATTTTTCATCAGTGATGCAGTCACAATAAGCACAAAAGCACCTATAAAACCAGCATACCAACTAAGCTCCGTATCTAAAAAAACACGTTTAAATTTACCTTTTATCGCATAGTATAACAACACAAAATTAGTTCCTGCCAAAAACATAAAAAATACGGTGATGTATTGGATTTGTGGGATATCATTCCAATAGCCTAAACTTGCATTTTTGGTGGAAAAACCTCCCGATGCTATGGTACTCATGGCATGGTTAATGGCATCAAAAGCAGACATACCAGATAGTGAAAGTAATAGTGCATTTACCGCAGTAAGACCCACATAAATCAACCATAACCTTTTGGCCGTGTCGCTAATTCTGGGATGTAATTTGTCGCCGCCCAAAACAGGCGCTTCAGCACTAAATAATTGCATACCACCTATACCCAAAAGTGGCAAAATAGCAATTGCCAATACGATGACACCCATACCGCCCATCCAGTGCGTAAGCGAGCGCCAAAGAATAATACTTTTTGGTAACGACTCGATGTCATCCATAATGGTGGCACCAGTAGCGGTATAGCCAGACATGGTTTCAAAAAGTGCATCGGAAACCGAGGAAACGGTGTTGGTAAACACAAATGGTAACATGCCAAAAATTACCATTGCAAGCCAGCCAAAAACTACAGTCAGATAACCTTCACGTTTTTTAATTTCTTTTTTATGGTTTAAGGTTGAGCACATGGCCAACCCGCCAACAGAAAGATTTACAACGAATGCAATAAGTATACCACGTGTAGCACCATCATCCATAAAATAGCTGCTAAGCGTAGCTATTGCCATAAAAAGGGAATTGAACAGCAAAAGCAGCCCAAGAATATGAACAATAAGTTTTAGGTTAAAACCCTTCATGGTTTATAAAAAAAGTTGTTCAACTCTTTTGATAGATTGTGGCAAACAACACACCAACACAAGGTCTTCTTCTTGTATTACAAAATCTCCTAAAGCGATAATTCCAGCACCGTTACGTATTACACCACCAATTGTTGCTGTTATGGGAAAATCTAAGTCTTTTATGGCTTTACCTATGACTTTAGCAGTCGGTTGTACTTTGAATTCCACAATTTCGGCGTCCATATTGTTAAGCTTTGCTACATCAACTACCTCTCCTCTTCTAATATATCTGAAAATGGTATTCGCAGTGAGCATTTTTTTGTTCACAAGTGTATCCACACCAATTGATTTTGTGAGCTCAAAGTAGTCCATGTTTTCGATAAGCGCAATGATTTTTGGCACTTGCTTTGACTTTGCCATAAGGCAAGACATGATATTGGTTTCAGCATCGTTGGTAACACCCAAAAATGCATCCATTTCTTGAAGGTTTTCTTCTAATAACAATTCTACATTACGACCATCTCCATGAAGAATAAGCGAGTCTGGAAGACATTCCGCCATTTCAATGGCACGTTCTTTATCCAACTCAATAAGTTTAACATTTACACCGCGCTGACAAAGGCCTTCTGCGGTTTTAAATCCAACACGACCGCCACCCAAAATCATCACATTTTTGATTTTGTTTTTCACCTCGCCCGTAAGGCTATAAAGTTCAGAAACCCCTTGCGGAAGCGTAGTAAAATACACTTGATCGCCTTGTTCGAAGCAAGTATCACCTCGAGGAATAATAGTGTTTTGTGATGTTGTACGCTTTATGGCAATGGGCATAAAGTGAACACCTGGAAATACAGATGCTGCCTCGCGAACTGTTTTTCCAATAAATGGCGCATTTTCTTCCAAAGTGGTACCCATCATGGTAAGTGCGCCATCTTCAAATTCGTGACTGTTTTCAAAAGCGGATTGATCAATAAGCAACTGTATTTCTTCTGCAGCTAGCTCCTCTGGCGATACGAGCTCGTCAATTCCTAATGCTTGAAAATCTACATCGTTTTTATATTTATCAAATTCGATATCCGTTACACGTGCAATTGTACGCTTACAACCCAATTGCTTGGCCAACAAACAACACATCAGGTTTGTAGTTTCCGATGGTGTAACAGCAATCATCATATCTGCCTTGTCAACATCTGCATTTTTCAAGGTTGCCAATGCAGAAGGATCACCTTTTACAGCACGAATATCAAGGTTGTTGTCTGCGTAGTTTAACGCTTCTTTATCCGCGTCAATTAGGGTAATATCCTGTGCCTCAAACGAAAGCAATTTGGCTAAGTGAAAACCAATATCGCTAGCTCCAGCGATGGCAATGTTCATTTATAATAAGATTATTATGTTGCAAATATAGCAAGTTTCTGTTCGCTTAAGTAAATTTATCATCAACAGATAATAGCTACCTTTACGCATTATGAGCAAAAACGTTACGCCTTACAAAGATTCTTCCTTGTCCAAAAAGGAGCAAGTTACCCTGATGTTTGACGGTATTGCCCAAAAGTATAATTGGCTCAACCGGGTGTTGTCTTTGGGATTAGACAAGGGATGGCGCAAAAAGTTAGTAAATGGTGTTAAAGCGCAAGAAGCGATTAACATTCTTGATGTGGCTACTGGGACAGGCGATGTTGCTATTGCGTTGAGTAAAATTCCATCGGTTCGGATTGATGCCGTTGATCTTTCAACACAAATGTTAGCCGTACAAGCAAAACAATTGGACAAGCTAAACCTCAATGACTGCATAAAACTTAGCGTAGCCGATGCCGAAAAATTGCCCTTTAAAGAGCAATTTGACGCGGTTACCGTTGCCTTTGGAATTCGAAACTTTGGCCATTTGGAAAAAGGGCTTAGCGAAATGCATCGTGTATTACGCCCCGAGGGGTTCTTGTATATTTTAGAGACCTCTCGACCCAAAAAATTTCCGATGAAACAAGCACATCTTGTTATGTCAAATGTGATTATACCGCTTTTGGGTAAGCTATTTACGGAAGACAAAAGCGCCTACGCATACCTTGGCAAGTCGGCAACGCAATTCCCCGATGGTGCCGTGATGTGCAATAAATTGCTTGAAATAGGGTTTTCTACAGTGACACATAAACCGCTAAGCGGTGGCGTGGTTAGCTTGTATATTGCACAAAAATGAAATCTTTTCTAACACTTTTTTTTGTTTTCTTTTCTGTGCTCCCAACTCTTTATGGGCAAAATCAAAATTTAGAAAACCTAAAAACCAGTGACAAAAAACGTTTACGTTTTGGCTATTACCTAGGGTTAAATGCCGTTGGGGCAAAAATGGAATACCTCCCAACTTCTAGCAGTCAGCCGTTTAGATTAGCTATCAAGCCCAAACCCAGTTTTGATGTTGGATTGCTAGCCGATGTACGCATCAATGAATTTTTGAATATTCGTTTTCATCCTGGGGTAGCGTTTGTAGAGCGAGAAATCATTTTTCCTTTTTCAGAAGAATCATTCTCAAAACCTTTGAGGGAACGCGCTGTAAAATCCAACTATGTACGCTTTCCTTTGGGTATAAAACTAAACGCCAGGCGTATTCAGAATGCAAGGCCATTTTTGATGGTAAGCATGTCACGTAACATTAATATTACTAGCGAAGAAACTAATCTAAACGACAATCAACAAGGAACATTTCGAATGAAACGAAACATGTATGCCTGGGAGTTTGCTATTGGAACTGACATTTATCTTCCTTACTTTAAACTTACGCCTTCCGTGCATGGCATATTTGCACTCAACAACGAAATTGTACCAGATAATAACCCTAACAGCGATTTTACACGATACATTGCTTCAATGAAAAGCCGTGGTGTTTTTCTTCGATTTACGTTTGAATAATTACTTATTACGTCTAAATTCACTGAGTAAGATTCCAGTCGCCATAGCAACGTTTAGGCTCTCTGCCGCTGTCAGGCCGTATCTTGGAATAGTGACTTTTTTTTGTAATATAGACTTAACGTTTTCCGAAATTCCTTTCCCTTCGTTCCCCATAACCAAGACCACATTGGAAGGAAATGTCGTAGTGTACATATTTTCTCCTCGCATGTCGGTACCAACGGCAGCCAAGTTATGTTGCTGTATAAATGATGCTAAATCAACATAATGCACATGAACATTTGCTAACGAACCCATACTTGCCTGCACCACTTTAGGATTAAAGCAATCAACGGTATCTGCTGAGCAAATCAAATGTTGAACGCCAAACCAATCGCATAATCTTATAATAGTTCCCAAATTCCCAGGGTCACGGATGCCGTCCAAAGCCAAATTCAGCGATTGTGGTTCAAATGCGGCATCTTCTGGTAACTTAAAGGCTGCCCAAAAGTTAGCAGGCGTGCTTAGGTTACTCAATCTTTTCATTTCGATTGGTGTAATAATTTCAGCTTCAAAATTGTTTTGTGTATATTTTTTAAGAGTATAACAGTGCGTGAGTTCAAAATTATGCTTCAAAAAGGTGGCTATTGCCTTCTTACCCTCTACTGCAAAAAGCCCCTGTTTTTTTCGAAACTTTATTTGTCCCAATTGCCCCAACTGTTTTAGTGCGTTTTTGCTAACCATGTATTTGATGTATTTTTGTTTGTTACAACTATTCTGTTGACCACACGATTTTCAAAAATACTAGGTTTTTGTGGGCTTTTGGCCTTTGTGGTGGGGTGTTCTGTTACTAAGCACCTTCCACCAGATGCTGTATTGCTTAAAAAAAATGAGGTGATTGTCAATGGTGAAAATGCTGTAGACTCTGTTAAGAACATCGTACAACCAAAACCTAATAAGCGTTTTTTGGGTATCCCATTTGGATTACTATTGTACCAATCTGCAAACGATAGTACCGGTGTTGCATTTGATCGCTGGTTGACCAAAAAACCAAATCGAAAGAAGCGAATGGAGTTGCTGTGGTCTAAAAAGCAATTGACAAAAATGAAGGACTACAGGTTAGGGTTTCAAGACTGGAAAAAGCGCAATGGCGAACCACCTGTATTCTCCGACTCGCTTTCCAGTTCATCAAACGCTCAAAAATTAAAGGCCTTTTTTTCGAATGAAGGTTATTTTAATGCTGCGGTAAAAACAGTGACAAATACTAAAAAGTTTAAATCTAATGTACGCTACGATGTCACAACTAATATCCCTTATTATTTAGATAGTATTCAAGCCAATATTCAAAGCCCTGTTTTGGACTCTATTTATAAGGCTGCTGTCCAAAAAAGTGCACTGCAACGCGGTAACAGATTTCGCACTATTGACTTTGATCAAGAGCGTAATCGCTTATTCACATTGTTCCGAAATGCAGGAGTTTTTCCGTTCCAATTAAACGCTATTGATTTCAGTGTACGTATTGATTCTACAGGGACAGATTACCGCCTTCCTGTACAACTTAATATTCGAAATTTTATTGAAAATCAAGAAGGAACAGCTGTAGAAAAGGAGTATCAAATTTCTCGAATGAATAATATTAAAGTATATGTGAGTAAAGTTGGAAACACAGGAAATGAAGCTTATGACTCAATTGGTACATATGATGGATTAACACTTTATAGTCAAGGAAAAATGCGTTACAGCAGCCGGTTACTTCGAGATGCTATATCATTTAAAACCAATCAACCCTATAGCGATATAGCACGGAGTACAACATTAAAGCAACTTACGCGCCTACAAAGTTTTGATTATCCAACCATACGGTACAACTATGCAAACGAAAAGGAAACGCTGCTTGATGCATCTATTTACTTGATGCCAAAAGAAAAATATGGACTTAATTTTGGATTAGATGTCACGCAATCAAACATCATAAAACGCGGTGTTGCTTTTAGTTCAGCGTTAAGTGCACTAAATGTTTTTCGAGGAGCCGAAACCTTGGAATTTGGGGCACGAGGTTCTGTGGGTAGATCTGCCAATGTGGCTATTACCGAATTTGCATTTGATGTTCAGTTGCAAGCTCCTCAGTTTTTACTTCCATTCAGTAAAAAACTAAACCGGCAAGAAATTACACCGCAAACTATTTTCAAAGTAGGTTCTGCTGTTCAAGAGAATATAGGATTAGACAAGCAAAGCCTAATGGGGGCTATTCATTACCAATGGAGTCCAAAGAAAAACAGGCGTTGGACTTTTTCGCTAATCGATGTTGAGTTTGTAAACAATAAAAACAAAGAAAATTACTTTGGGGTATACACAAATGCCTACGGAGAGTTAAATAAAATTGCACAAAACACCAATGCAAATCCATCCTATTTATTAAACAACAGCCTTATTATTCCAGAAGGAGCGCAATCTTTTATTTCCGATGTTTTGGATGGTAAAACCGACTTGGATACCACTGACGATTCATACAATCGCATACAGCGCATTGAAGAACGAAGAAATAGATTAACGCAAAACAACCTTATTTTTAGTTCGAGCTTACAATTTTATAACTCCACCAAAAGTGGTGTTTTCGATAAAGAATTTACACAATTTAGAGCAAATCTTTCATGGTCTGGAAATCTGTTAAAAACACTTGCAAAGCAATTTGATTGGGAGCAATCAAATGGTCAATATCTTCTTTTTGATGTGCCCTTTAGTCAGTTTATAAAGTTAGAAGCTGACATTGTAAAATATTGGGAAATATCAGGGAACCAAGTTTTTGCAGTTCGGGGATTTGCTGGAGCTGCTATTCCATATGGCAATGCGGATAACATTCCCTTTAATCGTTCTTTTTTTGCAGGTGGTACCTATGACAACCGTGCTTGGGAAGTATATCGTTTAGGTCCAGGTTCTAGCAATACTGGAAATGAATTTAACGAGGCAAACCTAAAACTTGCGTTCAATGCCGAATACCGGTTTGATATACTTGGTGGGTTTAAAGGTGCAATGTTTATTGATGCAGGAAATATTTGGAATGTAATGGATAACGTTAATGAATCGGCACGCAGATTTGATGGATTTCAAGATTTGGATGAGCTAGCTGTGGGTACAGGTTTTGGATTGCGCTATGACTTTGGTTTGTTCTTACTGCGCCTAGATATGGGCTTTAAAACGCACAACCCTGTTTTACCAAAAGGCTCGCGTTGGAACTTTAACTATCAACTCAAAAATGCAAATCCCACACTTGGTATAAATTATCCTTTTTAAGCCCATAATTCTTTGTTACTTTTGCACCATCTTAAAACAAATAGATAATGTCTTATTCCATAAAGCCAGGTGTTGCGACTGGAAACGAAGTTCAAGAAATATTTGCATTAGCCAAATCAAAACAATTTGCTCTTCCAGCAGTAAATGTTATCGGATCAGATTCCATTAATGCTGTATTGGAAACCGCTGCTAAGCTCAATGCTCCCGTTATTATTCAATTTTCGAATGGTGGTGCACAGTTTAATGCAGGAAAAGGTCTTTCCAACGAAAATCAGCAAGCTGCAATTGCAGGTGCTATTGCAGGTGCAAAGCACGTACATCAAATGGCTGAATTATATGGCGTAAGCGTTATTTTACATACTGATCACGCTGCTAAAAAACTCCTGCCTTGGATTGATGGCTTACTCAATGCCAGTGAAAAACATTTTAAAGAAACTGGAAAATCATTGTTTAGTTCACATATGATTGACCTCTCTGAGGAGCCGTTGGAAGAAAATATCGAAATCTGTAAAAATTATTTGGAGCGTATGGCTAAAATGGACATGACACTAGAAATTGAGCTTGGTGTAACAGGTGGCGAAGAGGATGGAGTTGATAACACCGACGTAGATAGCTCAAAACTATACACACAGCCAGAAGAAGTAGCCTATGCTTTTGAGGAGTTGTCAAAGGTCAGCCGGCGATTTACCATTGCGGCAGCATTTGGAAATGTTCACGGTGTTTACAAACCCGGAAACGTGGTGCTTACGCCAAAAATCTTGAAAAATTCTCAAACCTTTGTTTCCGATAAATATGGAGTAAGTCCTAATACCATTGATTTTGTATTCCATGGTGGCTCTGGCTCAACCGTTGAAGAAATTCGTGAAGGTATTAGCTATGGAGTTGTCAAAATGAATATTGACACGGACATGCAGTATGCGTTTATGTCTGGTGTACGTGATTATATACAAGAAAAATTGGCATACTTACAACAACAAATTGGAAATCCTGAAGGTAATGATTTGCCCAATAAAAAATACTACGATCCTCGGGTTTGGTTACGTGAAGGTGAGAAGGCCTTTATTGCGCGTTTAGAGCAAGCATTTGAAGATCTCAACAATGTAAATACCCTTTAATTTCAAAGGTTTTATATATTTGATAAAATTCTTGGATTATGGCGTGGTTCAGACGTACCGAAAAGGGAATTCAAACCCAAACCCACGAGAAAAAGGATACGCCACAGGGCTTATGGTATAAATCTCCAACGGGGAAAATTATAGATACTAAGCAGCTGGCAGAAAACTTTTATGTATCACCAGAAGATGGATATCACGTAAGAATTGGTAGTAAAGAATACTTTGAAATTATTTTTGACAATAATTCATTTAAAGAATTAGACGCTTACTTAAAGTCAAAAGATCCGCTAAAATTTGAAGACACCAAAAAGTATAAAGACCGCGTTAAGGCTGCACAGAAAAAAACAAAGCTAAACGATGCCGTAAGAGCTGCTATAGGAAATTCCAACGGAAACAAGTTGGTAGTAGCTTGTATGGATTTCAGTTTTATTGGTGGCTCGATGGGTTCTGTGGTTGGTGAAAAAATTTATCGCGCCGCAGATTACGCCCTTAAAAACAAGTTGCCTTTTGTAATGATTTCAAAATCGGGAGGCGCGCGTATGATGGAGGCGGCATTATCGCTGATGCAAATGGCAAAAACATCTGCCAAGCTTGCACAACTTGCCAATGCTAAAATTCCATACATTTCATTATGTACAGACCCTACAACTGGAGGAACTACGGCATCTTTCGCTATGCTGGGCGATATTAATATTTCTGAGCCAGGCGCATTGATTGGATTTGCTGGACCAAGAGTTGTTAAAGACACTACAGGACAAGACTTACCAGAAGGTTTTCAAACTGCTGAATTTTTAAAAGAGCACGGGTTTTTGGATTTCATTTCCCATCGAAAAGACCTTAAGCACAACATCAATTTATACATCGATTTAATTTTAAATCGACCACTTTCAGCACAGGTGTAATTTCATTTAATAATTATACTATATTTGCAGCCTTCGAGAAAGACTCGGAATTGCATAAAAATCATTTACAATAATATTGGCATGTCACTAAGTAAAGAAACCAAAGCAGAAATCTTCAAAAAGTACGGGAAGTCTGAAAAAGACACCGGCAGTACAGAGGGTCAAATTGCTTTATTTACAAGCCGTATCAACTTCCTAACAGAACACTTGAAAAACAATCACAAAGATTACAACACAGAGCGTTCATTGGTAATGTTGGTAGGTAAAAGAAGAAGTCTTTTGGACTATTTAAGGGACAAAGACATCGAACGCTACCGTTCATTGATTAAGGAGTTAGGCATTCGAAAGTAAGCAAATAAAAGCTTCCGCATCATTCGGTTTTTCATCGGGTATCTACGACCACAACACAACACCACAGATACTAACTTAAAATTGAGAGCTTATGATACCCAACGTACATACTTCGACTATTGACTTAGGCGATGGTCGTACTATTACACTAGAAACAGGCAAGCTTGCCAAACAAGCAGATGGCTCTGTTGTCGTAAAATCTGGCAACTGTATGCTATTAGCAACCGTTGTTTCGGCGCGAGAGGCTTCCCCTGTAGATTTCCTACCACTAACGGTAGATTATCGCGAAAAATTTGCTGCCGCAGGAAGATTCCCAGGCGGCTTCTTTAAGCGCGAAGCAAGACCCAGCAATGAAGAGATTTTAACCATGCGTTTGGTTGACCGTGTACTGCGTCCACTTTTTCCAAAAGATTATCATGCCGAAACGCAGGTTATGATTCAGTTGATGTCGCACGACGAAACAGTTATGCCTGACGCGCTAGCAGGGTTGGCAGCTTCGGCAGCAATTCAACTTTCTGACATTCCTTTTGAATATCCAATTTCAGAGGTGCGTGTAGGACAAATAGACGGACGCTTTATTGTGAATCCAAGCAAAGATCAACTCAAAGAATGTGACATAGATATCATGATTGGTGCAAGTGAAGATTCGGTGACCATGGTTGAAGGAGAGTTTGATGAAGTTTCAGAAGAGGTGATGGCAGATGCCATTCGCTTTGGACACGAAGCCATTAAAAATCAAATTGCCGCTCAAATTGAATTGGCAGAAATTGTAGGGAAAAAGGAAACTCGTGAATACGAGCCTGAAGTAAACAATGAAGAATTGCAACAAAAAATACACGATTTTGCATATCAAAAATGCTATGATATTGCCAAACAAGGTAGTTCTAAGCAAGAGCGCGGTGTTGCTTTTGGCGCGGTAAAAGAGGCATTATTAGAAACCTTTTCCCAAGAAGAATTAGAAGAAAACGGTAAGCTCATCAGTAAATACTTTGGCGAAGCACAAAAAGAAGCGGTTCGCGAATTGGTACTTGCAGAAGGCATTCGCCTTGACGGGCGTAAAACCACAGATATTAGACCCTTATGGTGTGAGGTAGATTATTTGCCTTCTACGCACGGATCTTCAGTATTTACTCGTGGTGAAACGCAAGCATTAGCAACGGTAACTCTTGGAACGTCTAGAGAAGCAAACGTTGTTGATTTGCCAACCGAACAGGGTGAAGAAAACTTTTATTTGCATTACAATTTTCCCCCTTTCTGTACGGGAGAAGCGCGTCCATTACGTGGTACATCTCGTAGAGAAGTAGGACACGGAAACTTAGCGCAACGCGCGCTTAAAAAAGTAATGCCAGGCGATTGTCCTTACACTGTACGTGTGGTTTCTGAGGTGTTAGAATCTAACGGTTCTTCTTCTATGGCAACAGTTTGTGCTGGTTCCATGGCGCTTATGGATGCTGGGGTGCAAATTAGCAATCCTGTTTCGGGAATTGCTATGGGGCTTATTTCTGATGGAGAACGTTTTGCTGTACTTTCAGATATTTTAGGAGATGAAGACCACCTCGGTGACATGGACTTTAAGGTTACAGGCACCGAAAACGGTATTACTGCGTGTCAAATGGATATCAAAATTAAAGGACTTTCTTATGATATTTTGATTCAAGCATTGAAGCAAGCTCGCGACGGTCGTTTACATATTTTAGGCAAACTTACAGATACCATTGCTGCTCCTGCTGCTGATGTGAAAGAACACGCACCAAAAATGGTGATGCGTACTGTTCCAAACGAGTACATTGGTGCAATTATTGGAAGTGGCGGAAAAGTAATTCAAGAATTGCAAAAAGAAACCAATACCACAATTGTTATCAACGAAGATCCAGATACTGGAGAAGGCATTGTTGAAATCCTTGGTACTGGTCCTGAGGGAATTGATCAAGTTCTTGCACATATAGATGCACTTATGTTTAAGCCAGAGGTAGGTGAAGTATACGAAGTACAGGTTATCAAAATCTTAGAATTTGGTGCCGTTGTGGAATATACGGATGCACCCGGAAATGAAGTGCTACTTCACGTAAGTGAATTGGCTTGGGAACGCACAGAAAACGTAACTGATGTGGTAAACATGGGCGATGTGTTTGATGTAAAATACTTTGGTGTTGACCCTCGCACACGAAAGGAAAAAGTGTCGCGTAAAGCACTTATGGAAAAGCCTGAAGGCTATGTGGAACGTAAGCCTAGACCGAGTGGTGATAGAAGAAAAGGCGGCGGACAGAGTAGAAGACCAAAACGCGACTAACTAAGTCTTCAAATAATAACAAATCCGCTAAAGTTTTAGCGGATTTTTTTTGATTTTATGTAACTTTTTGATGACTGATTGCGTATAACATATATCATCCACACAAAAAAAATTGCATGAGACAGCTGAAAATTACCAAGCAGGTTACCAATCGTGAAACTGCATCTCTAGACAAATACCTTCAAGAAATTGGAAAGGTTGACCTTATTACCGCTGAAATGGAGGTGGAATTGGCGCAACGCATTAAAGCAGGTGACCAAATTGCATTGGAAAAATTAACAAAGGCAAATCTTCGATTTGTGGTTTCTGTTGCCAAGCAATATCAAAACCAAGGGCTTACCCTTCCAGACCTTATCAACGAAGGAAATTTGGGACTTATTAAAGCTGCAAAACGCTTTGATGAAACACGCGGATTTAAGTTCATCTCTTATGCCGTTTGGTGGATTAGACAGTCTATTTTGCAAGCACTTGCTGAGCAATCTCGAATTGTACGACTACCGCTAAATAAAATTGGGTCGATTAATAAAATCAACAAAACTTATGCGTTTTTAGAGCAAGCACATGAGCGTGTGCCTTCGGCAGAAGAAATAGCAAAGGAATTGGACATGACAGTTTCTGACGTCAAGGAGTCTATGAAAAACTCTGGACGTCACGTATCGATGGATGCACCGCTTGTGGAAGGTGAAGATTCCAACTTATATGATGTACTGTGTTCTGGAGAATCACCAAATCCAGACAAAACACTTATGCACGAATCGTTGCGTACTGAAATTGAACGTGCACTTGAAACGCTTACGCCTCGCGAAGCCGATGTAGTGCGACTTTATTTTGGTCTTGGAAATCAACACCCCATGACCTTAGAGGAAATTGGGGAAACTTTTGACCTTACGCGGGAGCGTGTACGCCAAATCAAGGAGAAAGCCATCCGAAGATTAAAGCATACCTCAAGAAGTAAAATCCTAAAAACCTATTTGGGATAATGGGAAATATTAAAATTGCACCTTCGATGTTAGCGGCAAATTTTGCCAACTTAGAACACGATTTGCAAGTAGTAAACCAAAGTAAAGCAGATTGGTTCCATATGGATATCATGGACGGTGTTTTTGTGCCCAATATTTCCTTTGGAATGCCTGTGCTTAAAGCAATGGTAAACCACACCAAAAAACCACTTGATGTGCATTTGATGATTGTAGATCCAGATCGTTACATTCAAACGTTTGCTGATTTAGGAGCAGCAATCTTAACAGTTCATGCAGAGGCATGTACACATCTTCATCGCACTGTAGAAGCTATCAAATCTACAGGAATGAAAGCGGGTGTAGCACTAAATCCACATACATCCATTTCAGTCCTTGAAGAGCTTATCTCAGATTTGGACTTGATTTGCGTAATGAGTGTAAATCCTGGTTTTGGCGGGCAGCAATTTATTGAAAATACGTATGATAAAGTGCGCAGATTACGCGCACTTATCAATGCCAAAAAAGTGGAAACGCTGATTGAAATTGACGGAGGTGTTACCTCCAAAAACGCTGCTGCATTGGTGCAAGCAGGTGCTGATGTGCTTGTGGCAGGCAGTTTTGTATTCAAGTCTGAAAATCCTTCACAAACCATCACTGATTTGCACGACATTGCAAATTCATAGTTCATATTAAACCATTTATTTTATTGTTTTTAAGATTCAAATCTTTATTATGAAAAACATATGGCACACGTTTTTTGTAGTATTTCTACTACTATCAGGATATAAAACCAACGAACTTACAGGCAAAAAAATAAATGCAATTGGATCCAACTAATGAGAACTCATGTTTTAATTTTTACAATAATGGTACTGCTAGGTAGTTGCATACAACCCTCTGCAGAGGAAAGACTGCATTAACTTTTACATAACTATCACGAGCA
>DLPY01000025.1 GCA_002478685.1 Flavobacteriaceae bacterium UBA7446 | reverse complement strand
CATTTCGCCTTTTCGCATGGTAACCATTTCAACGGCTTTACCAGAAACTTCTTCGGGAAGATCAATAGTCAACTCTTCAACAGGCTCACATTTTTTATCGTCAATCTCTTTGATGATAACTTGTGGCTGCCCAATTTGAAGCTCGTAACCCTCCCGGCGCATGGTTTCAATAAGTACAGACAAATGCAACACCCCACGCCCAAACACCATGAATTTATCTGCGGAGTCTGTTGGCTCCAAACGCATGGCTAAATTACGTTCCAGCTCACGTTCCAATCTGTCTTTGATATGACGCGAGGTGACAAACTTTCCTTCTTTACCAAAAAACGGCGAGTCGTTAATGGTAAACAACATACTCATAGTAGGTTCGTCAATCGCAATCGTTGGTAATCCTTCGGGTGCTTCCGCATCAGCAATAGTATCACCAATTTCAAAATCTTCCAAACCAACCACAGCACATAAGTCACCTGCTTTGACCTCTTCCACTTTTTTTCTAACTAATCCGTCAAAAACCAACAATTCCTTAATTTTTGATTTGACCACAGATGCATCTCGCTTTACCAAAGAAACCGTATCCGATGCTTTGAGCACACCTCGATGTAAACGTCCAATCGCAATACGACCCGTAAACGAAGAATAATCCAACGAAGTTATAAGCATTTGTGTTGTGCCTTCGGCTACTTTTGGTGCAGGAATATGTTCCACCACGGCATCTAGAAGGGGCGCTACCGAATCGGTTTGTTTCTGCCAATCGTCAGACATCCAGTTGTTTTTTGCCGAGCCGTACAAGACAGGAAAGTCTAGCTGCCATTCTTCAGCGCCCAATTCAAACATCAAATCAAAAACAGCCTCATAAACCTCCTCTGGTGTACAATTTTCTTTATCCACTTTATTGACAACCACTATGGGCTTTAGCTTTAAACCAATTGCCTTTTGCAATACAAAGCGAGTTTGCGGCATGGGACCCTCAAACGCATCTACAAGAAGTAAAACGCCATCCGCCATATTCAACACACGCTCCACTTCGCCGCCAAAATCGGCGTGACCCGGTGTGTCAATGATATTAATTTTGGTGTCTTTGTACTGCACCGAAACGTTTTTGGACAAAATGGTAATACCCCGCTCACGTTCCAAATCGTTATTATCAAGGATCAGTTCACCTTTGGTTTCGTTGTCTCGAAAAAGTTGGCAGTGATGAAGGATTTTATCTACCAGAGTAGTTTTGCCATGATCTACGTGTGCGATGATGGCAATATTGCGGATGTTTTCCATAGTCTATTTTGCGCGGCAAAGGTACATTTTTTTCTGTTGGAACTCCTTGTGCTTTGCGTTAGCTTAATCCGTATTTTTGTACTATGGAACAGTTTGTAAAGCGTCAATCCGAGTCTAATCAATTTTTCCTACTCGCAGGACCTTGTGCTATTGAAGGGGAAGACATGGCGTTGCGCATAGCAGAACACATTGTTGAAGTAACCAATAAGCTTCAAATCCCGTATGTATTTAAGGGAAGTTTTAAGAAAGCGAATCGGAGTAGATTAGATAGTTTTATAGGAATTGGCGATGAAAAAGCCTTAAAAATACTACGTAAAGTCAGGGAAACCTTTGATGTGCCTACGGTAACAGATATTCATGAAGTTACTGATGCAGAAAGGGCAGCCGAGTATGTTGATGTGCTTCAAATTCCAGCGTTTTTGGTACGCCAAACTGATTTGGTTGTTGGTGCAGCGAAAACAGGGAAGTATGTGAACCTAAAAAAGGGACAATTCATGAGTCCTGAGAGTATGCAACATGCCGTAACTAAGGTCATTGACTCAGGAAACAAAAACGCATGGATTACCGATCGTGGAACCATGTTTGGCTACCAAGATATGGTGGTAGATTTTAGAGGAGTTCCTGTAATGAAAACTTTTGCTCCAACTATTTTAGATGTAACCCATTCGCTACAACAACCCAATCAAGCAAGTGGTGTTACTGGTGGACGTCCAGAACTTATTGAAACGATGGCAAAAGCTGGAATCGCAGCAGGTGTGGACGGCTTATTTATGGAAACGCATTTTGACCCAAGCATCGCAAAAAGCGACGGTGCCAATATGCTACCTCTTCCTCTTTTGTCAGGATTATTGGAACGGCTAACTATACTGCGCAAAGCTGTAAATCAAATTTCGTAAGTTTGCATTCCTTTTTGGGAATGTTCTTTTAAACGCATGGGGTCGACTGGTTTTGACAGCGAGATTCATGACAATGTAAGCAAGTCGAGCGCTGGACTATAGCTCGTAAATCTCATAGTACCACCATTTTAAATGGCGAGAATAACTACGCTCTTGCAGCCTAATTGACTGAATTATAGTAAGTCCAGGCCCTAGTCCCGCAAGGCGGGAAGGCGAGATGTCTTTGGGAAGCCCTTGTTGACGGCGTCCCGCAAAAAGGCACCATTAATGTCAACATAGCAATTGTGGCGCTTCAACGCAGTTGCAAATCAATGAAGCTAAGGTAACTGTGGGCAGTTTTCGGTCAGCAGCTATTCGAAAATTAAACGAAAACTATACTTGTAGAAAGCGTTAGATTGACTTGTTTGGACGAGGGTTCGATTCCCTCCGACTCCACGGCATTATTCCCAAGAATAAAGTTTTATTCTTGGGGATTTTTTTCTTTTAAACAATACGTTTTTTATAAAAAATAGCCAGTATTAAAATTGGTTTCTAAGCATTCGGTCAGCGCTTAAACACTTCAGTACAAGTTTTGCTTTTTGGTAAATATCAGATAGTGCCATATTATATTTTTATTAAATAGTGTACAGACCAGTTTTTAGGTCGGGTTTCAGATCCGCCTGTATTAGATGTCGCTACAGTACTATACTGATTGGTTTCATCGCCAGCAGATTCATTTTCGTTAATAAAGTTAGAAGCCCATTCAATTCTGTTGTAAAATTTGTCGTAATTGTGGCTGTGCTGCTTAAATTCATCCGCTTGGTAGGTGTTTACATCTCTTGTGTCGCTTGCACCACGTAAAAACATATCCCTATAATCGGGAACGTTAAATGAGTTTGCATCTACACTACCAAAAGAAGTTCCTATAACAGCAAAAAGTGCTGAGTAGGTTGTTCTGCTTACGCTTTGTCCGTTGCAATGCAAGTAGCCTGCTGGTATACTACTGCTTGAGCCTGTCCATGCAATCGTTGTTCCTGTAGGATTGCCATCACCAAGCAAATTTCTCAATTCTTCTATGCTTATCGGCTGCGGTGTGTTGTCGTTCGTTGCATATAGGATTGTACCCTCCGAGAAGTCAGCTTTTTTTACTGATGCTACTATGGCATTTGCCTGTTCAGTTGTTATACCTGTCTTTG
>DLPY01000071.1 GCA_002478685.1 Flavobacteriaceae bacterium UBA7446 | reverse complement strand
ATCATTTTACTCGCTCCCCCTCTTGGGCTCGAACCAAGGACCCTCTGATTAACAGTCAGATGCTCTAACCAACTGAGCTAAGGAGGAAAATGTGCGCAAATATAATTGTTATTTGCTTGCTATCAAACGACTCTAAAAAGAAAATCACTTCATTAAAAAACGATAAATATCATTCCCGTTGGCATAAACAAACAGCGCTAGTAATAAAATAATCCCTATCATCTGAGCGTACTCCAACACCTTTTGGTGTGGCTTACGACCCGTAATCATTTCATAGGCCAAAAACACCACATGCCCGCCATCTAATGCTGGAATGGGCAATACATTCATAAATGCCAAAATGATGGAAATTAAAGCGGTGCGTTCCCAAAATATACGCCAGTCCCACTTGGCAGGAAACAAACTACCGATAGTACCAAAACCACCTAGCTGACTTGCTCCTTTTTTGGTGAAAATAAATTTAAACCCAGCTACATAATCAAACAATGTCCAATAGCCATAATCAAAACCTTGTTTGATACTCTCGGCAGCTGTATAGCTTACATCTTTAGTTTGAGGTCGTGTGTCTTTAAAAAATATTCCTATTTTACTTTTCTGCTCAGCGGAAATTGTAATATTTTTTTCAGCCCCATTTCTAAAAATTTTGAGTGTAACAGCGTCATCTTTTCGCTCTATAATCGATTCTTGTACCAAAGGCCAATAACTAATATCGTTGCCATTTACACCCACAATTCTGTCGTTTGGCAGAATTCCCGCAGCAGAGGCTGGAGAGTCGGCGACTACATCATCAATAATAGCTGGTGAATGATATAAAGGCGGCATTTCACCTGCAGCAAACAAACGCTTACCAAAATCAGCAGGGACATTTATAATGGTATTTTCACCACTTATACGTTGCACCTCTACAGTTTTTGCTCCACGCAAAAGTAACCACGGGTTTATTTCCATTGGGTTTTCTAAAGATATACCATCTACACTAAGTACTTTGTCGCCATACTCAAAACCGATAGCCTGAGCTTGTGGTGTTGGGTCTAAACCATAAACTAACGCATCGTTCGTAATAACCGTTCTGCCCCATACAAACATCACCATCATGTAAATCAAAAATCCAAGCACTAAGTTCACTGTAACACCACCTAACATGATAATCAAGCGTTGCCATGTGGGTTTTGCTCTAAACTCCCATGGTTTGGCGGGCTGTGCCATTTGTTCGGTGTCCATACTTTCATCGATCATTCCTGATATTTTCACATAGCCACCTAGAGGTAGCCACCCAATACCATAAACGGTTTCGCCAATTTTCTTTTTGAACAATGAAAATTTGACATCAAAAAAGAGGTAAAATTTTTCTACGCGCGTTTTAAAAAGTTTGGCAGGAATAAAATGCCCCAACTCATGAAGTACAATAAGTAGCGATAAACTTAAAATAAGTTGTCCACCTTTTACAAGAAAAAGTTCCATGGAAAAAATTTAGATGCCAAATGTACGTGATTTGAACGAGCTTTAAAACAGTACAGGTTGTATCTTTGCCGTATGGAATTAGGTCAATTTTTTCGTAAATACCGCACATTGGGGCTTGTGCTGTTGATGCTTTCGGCGGTTATCGTTGGCTTGTTTTATATTGCCTTAAAGCCAAAAGAAGTGCTTCCCGTGTATCAGCCTGCCATGGTAACCCCCGAACTGGTTGATGAAAGCATTCAGTTTGTAAAGAAATACCACACTATTGCCCCTTTTTCCATGACCAACCAAAATGGACAAACCATAACCGAAAAAGACTACGAAAACAGTATTTATGTTGCCGATTTCTTTTTTACTACATGTCCTAGCATCTGTCCTATCATGACCAAAAACATGTATGCGCTACAAGAAAAATTAGCGGATTTACCGCAGGTAAAGCTGTTGTCGTTTAGTGTTAGGCCCCAAATAGACTCGGTAGCACAGCTCAAGAGCTATGCGCTAAAAAATAAAGTGGATGATACACGCTGGAACTTGGTAACTGGGAGTAAAAAGGAAATTTATACCTTGGCGCGTAAATCCTATTTGGTGGTAAAAGATGACGGCGATGGCGGCTCCTACGATATGATTCACACGGAAAATTTTGTGTTGGTTGATAAACAAAAACGTATTCGAGGTTTTTACGATGGCACCCAACAAGAAGCCATGGATGCTATATACAATGATATTAAGCTGCTAGTTACAGAAAACTAATATTTATCATTAAAATGTTGCGTACTTTAATGTACATTTGTTCTTTAAAGTTGGTCTAAATAAATGTATTTAACCCTTGCCGATTTAGCAGTTGGAGAGACTGCCATCATCGATTCTTTTGACGTAGAGCAACTACCCATGAAACTTATTGAAATGGGGTGTCTGCCTGGCAATAAGGTCGGGCTGATTCAGCTTGCGCCCAGTAAAGACCCTTTATACATCAACATTTCGGGTTCGCACTTGGCTATTCGTCGCGAAACCGCAGCACGCATTCATATTCGTAAGCAAGATGAGTAAAAACATCAACGTTGCGCTTATTGGGAATCCCAATACGGGAAAATCTTCCGTGTTTAATCATCTTACTGGACTAAACCAAAAAACTGGAAACTATCCCGGCATTACAGTAGAAAAAAGGCAAGGTATATGTCTCTTGCCCCGAGGGGTAAAAGCACGTATTTTAGATTTACCAGGCACCTATAGTCTTAATGCATCGTCATTAGACGAAAATGTGGTGGTGGAATTACTCTTAAATAAAAATGATAAAGACTTTCCCGATGTCGCTGTGGTAGTATCGGATGTAGAAAATATAAAGCGAAATCTGCTCCTATTTACGCAAATCAAAGGCCTCAATATACCCACCATTTTGGTGATCAACATGTCTGACCGCATGCGTCGTAAAGGCATCAGCATTGACACCTACAAAATGGAGCAATTGCTACACGCTAAAGTAGTACTAGTCAGTGCTCGAAAAAATGAGGGTGTAGATGTGCTAAAAGAACACATATCCGCCTTCAAAACCATTTCTACAAATCCTTGTGTAGCCATCAAACAAATAGACCAAGAGTATTTTGGATCGTTGGAACGCACATTCCCCAATCAATCATTATATAAATTGTGGCTGGTTATTACGCAAGATGTAAATTTTGCTAATGTTGAACGTAAAAAAATGGAGACAGAGGATGCCAACCATATGCGAAGTCCTTCTTTTCTAAAGAGACTTCAACAAAAGGAAACCATCAAGCGCTATCAATTTATCAATGCGGTTTTAAAAGAATGCTACGTAAAAGACAGCAGCAAAGCCACTGATTTGCGCGGAAGGTTAGACCGTGTGTTGACACACAAGATATGGGGGTTTGTTATTTTCTTTATGATTTTGCTTGCTATTTTTCAAGCCCTATACGATTGGAGTAGCGTCCCTATGGACTTTATTGACGTCGCTTTTGTGCAACTTAGCGATTGGGCAAAAACAACTATCCCGTCTTGGATGGCGCCCAATCTTATTGCCGAGGGCATTATCCCTGGGCTTGGTGGCATCGTGATTTTTGTCCCTCAAATTGCCATGCTTTTTTTGTTTATTTCAGTTTTAGAGGAAACCGGCTACATGAGCCGCGTGGTCTTTATTACCGACCGTGTAATGCGACGATTTGGTCTAAGTGGCAAAAGTATTATTCCTCTAATTTCAGGAACGGCCTGTGCTATTCCCGCCATCATGGCCACACGAAATATTGAAAATTGGAAAGAGCGATTGGTCACCATTTTGGTAACTCCATTCACTACTTGTTCTGCGCGTTTGCCTGTGTATCTGATTCTTATCAGTTTGATTATTCCAGATGAGCGCATTTTAGGAGCAAATCTGCAAGGGTTGGTACTCATGATTTTTTATCTGCTTGGATTTGCCATGGCGCTTTTGGCGGCGTTTGTGTTGCACAAAACGATGCCTAAAAACCAAACTAGTTATTTCGTAGTTGAAATGCCAAATTACCGCATTCCGTTACTAAAAAATGTATTACTCACTATAGTAGAAAAAACAAAATCATTTGTGTTAGAAGCAGGAAAAGTGATTTTAGCCATTTCTATTCTGCTTTGGGTATTGGCATCAAATGGTCCCAGCGAAACATTCAAAAATGCACCACAAGAAGTCGCAAAATCGGTTTCTGTCACCGCCTCAAACTACGACCAACAACTTAGCGCCTACAAACTGGAACACTCGTATTTGGGTATAATTGGAAAAGGCATTGAGCCGCTAATTCGCCCATTGGGCTACGACTGGAAAATTGGAATTGCCATTGTAAGTTCGTTTGCTGCCAGAGAGGTTTTTGTAGGCACGCTTGCCACTATCTACAATGTTGGGGAAGACGAAGAAGAAACTATAAAAAAACGAATGGCAGCCGAAACCTATGCAGACGGTAGCCCTGTGTTTACCCTCGCCTCTGGATTATCGCTTATGGTATTTTATGCTTTTGCCATGCAATGTATGAGTACCTTAGCCATTGTCCGAAAAGAAACCAACAGTTGGCGTTGGCCTGCTATTCAACTTGTAGTGATGACCGCTGTGGCGTATTTAGGCGCATTGGCAACATTTCAATACTTTAGCGTATAATATGGAAAAGGTAATCATTAGCGTCGCTGTACTTTGGGCCATTTATTTTTTAGTGCAAAAATTTAGACCTCGAAAAAAACCATCTTCTAGCTGTATTTCTTACAGCAAAGATTGCGGGTGCCACTAACCGCCCAAAGCAACGTCTAATGTCATCATGACTACAAACCCCACAATAAATCCCATAGTAGCTATATCCGTGAACTTATCTTGTTGGGATTCGGGAATTACTTCTTCTACCACCACAAAAATCATGGCACCCGCCGCAAACGCAAGTGCATAAGGCAAAATAGGCGTAAAAAAAGTAACGGCAAGAGCACCAATTACACCCGCAATGGGCTCTACAATTGCCGATGATTGCCCATAAAAAAAGCTTTTACGCCTACTAAGTCCCAAGCGGCGCATAGGCATAGATACCGCAATGCCTTCAGGAAAATTTTGAATGCCAATACCAAGCGCTAACACCACTGCTCCGGCAATAGAGGCCTCGGGTAAGCCCACAGCAACACCACCAAACAATACACCAACCGCCAATCCTTCGGGAATATTGTGTAGCGTGATGGCAAGTACCATAAGTATTGTGCGGTGCCATGGTGTTTTTATACCTTCCGATTCTTTAAAATTGATATGCAGGTGAGGTAATACTTTGTCCAATCCAAAAATGAAAAGGGCGCCCAACGTAAATCCAACCGCAGCAGGAATTACTTTTATAAAACCCTTACCAGGACTCATGTCAATACTGGGGGCAAGTAAACTCCAAAAGCTAGCAGCTATCATAACGCCTCCGGTAAACCCCAACATGCCATCCAAAACAGCACGATTCATGGTTTTAAAAAAGAACACAAATGATGCGCCAAGTGCGGTTAATCCCCATGTAAAAAGGGTAGCATACAACGCACCCAACACTGGCGGCGTATTTTCAAAAAAGTGAAGTATGGATTCAAACATAGGTGTAAATATATAATTATTCCGCTTTTACAAAGATTTTTGTAGGTTTGAAAAGGTGAAAAAAAATGGCGGATACGATTATATTTTTGCGGGAGCTGGTGCAGCAACGCTGCAAATTGTAGGGAAATTCCTTGAGCATAAACAATTTGCTAAAAAGTCAATCCTTATTTTAGAACAGAACACCAATAAGGCCAACGACAGAACATGGTGTTTTTGGGAGGAAAAATCAAAGAATGATTGGTTGCCTTTTGTTCACTCCCAATGGGAAAACATAACGTTTTCATCTGAATCCATTCAACTAAAAGAGTCCATTTTGCCGTATGCCTATAAGATGGTTCGCAGTAATACTTACTATACCCACGTACGTGAACTCATTGCAAAAAATAAAAATATCAAACTGCGCTATGAAAAGGTTGAAACATTTAAACCAAATGCTGAATGGGTTGACGTTTATACCGACCAAAACATCTATGCAGGGGCATATTTTTTTAATAGTATTTTTGATTGGAGCGTAGTACGACAGCAATCCAAATATCCCGTTTTACAACAACATTTTGTGGGTTGGTTTATCAAAACCGATGAAGATTGTTTTGACGCTAGCACTGCTAACTTTATGGATTTTTGCGTGGCACAAAAAGGAAACACACGCTTTATGTATCTGCTTCCCTTAAGCGCTACTGAAGCATTAGTAGAATACACCTTGTTTTCGAAAAACTTACTTCAAATTGCTGAATATGAGCGTGAAATTCGCAAATACCTGACCCAAAAAAATGTCCGAAACTACCGCATTGTAGAGACAGAGCAAGGGAATATTCCCATGACCTGCTACCCGTTTTCAAAACACAATAGCGAACGAGTACTACATATCGGTTCGGCAGGAGGCTGGACAAAAGCCAGTACGGGATTTACATTTAAATTCATAGAGCAAAAGGCCAAAAAACTTGTTTCGTTTTTGATTACACAATCCGATATGCGACTTTTTGAAAAGCGAAACCGCTTTTGGTGGTACGATTTACTCTTTTTGGATGTATTGGCACGTTACAACCATAAAGGAAGCTTTTTATTTTCTAAACTGTTTCAACATAATAATCCAATTACCATACTTCGTTTTTTAGATGAAAAAACCACTTTTAAGCAGGAGATTCGTATTATGAGAAGTTTTCCCGTAGTAATGTTTATAGGAGAACTTTTACGCCGTTTAGTTCGTTCGTTGCATTAGCCAATTTCCAAAAGCAACAAAGTATTGCTTCATTTCTTGACTGAGATTTACTTTTTCAAGCGCATCAAATGCTTGTTGCGTAAACCCTTGCACATAGTCCAATGTTGCAGTGTCAGCGCCCGTGTCTTTAAAAAGTTGTGTTACACCAGCTATTTTTTCAGTGTCGTCTTTAGGCGATTCTGATAACCATTTTTGCAATGCTTTTCGCTGATTTTCAGCACCATTGATGTTAGCCAAATGTACCAAAATGGTCTTTTTGTTTTCGGCAATATCACCACCTATTCGCTTACCAAAATTGGCTGAATCGCCAAAAGTGTCTAAGTAATCGTCTTGAAGTTGGAAGGCAATACCTAGTTGCTCACCAAATTGGTAAAGCAGTTGAGCACTTTCATCCGAGGCGCCTCCAACCCATGCACCCATTTGCATGGCGCAACCCACCAAAACGGCGGTTTTTAGACGAATCATTTCCAAGTAGTTTTCAATACTTACATCATTACGAGATTCAAAATCAACGTCATATTGTTGTCCTTCGCAAACCTCAAGTGCCGTCTTGCTGAAAAGTGTTGTAAGCGATTGAAATAGCTGCGGTTCATATCTATTCAAAAACGTATATGCCTGAACCAACATGGCATCGCCCGAAAGAATAGCGGTGTTAAGGTCCCATTTTTCGTGAACCGTCTGTGCCCCTCTTCTAATGCTTGCATTATCCATGATGTCATCGTGCATTAGCGTGAAATTATGAAACACTTCAATCGCTTGCGCTGCTGGTAGCGCTTGTTTTGGGTCTTTACCAAACGCCTTACACGCCATAAGCACAAGCACTGGACGTAGCCGCTTACCGCCTAGAGCAAGCAAATAATCAATGGGGGCGTATAGCCCTTGCGGAGATTTTCCTTGATTTATTTCAGATAACGAATCCGACACAAGTTTTTGATAAGCGATCAAAAATTCCATGGAAAGACGTTTTTGTAAAAATACGTCAAGGAATTGTAATGGAAACATTAAGAAATTATAAACTGTAGAAACTTTTTTGGTTTTAAAAGTTTCCTGCGTATTTTTGTCTCATATTGCTATGGAAAAAATACTTTCGTCTTGTGCCGAAATGTTCCTAACGCTTGGATTCAAAAGCGTTACCATGAACGATATTGCTCATAAACTCGGTATTTCGAAAAAAACGCTTTACGCCCATTTTCCAAACAAAGAAATTCTTGTAAAAAACTGCGTGTTTCATTTTTTTGATTACGTAACGGGTGAAATTTCTAAGATTAGCAACAATGCCAGCAACCCCATTGCAGAATTATATGACATAAAAATGTTTATGATGCGCCAAATCAAAAATGAAAAAATATCTCCTCAATTCCAGCTACAAAAATTCTATCCAGATATTTTTAAAGAACTCAAAGAAAAGCAGATGACATTTATGATTACACAGATGAGTAATTGTCTTGAAAAGGGCGTTTCGTTGGGGTTGTTTCGCTCAAATCTAAACATTCGATTTACGGCAAGACTTTACTTTAACGGTATGATGGGCATTAAAGACCAACGTCTTTTCCCCCCCAACATGTTTCAGCACAGCCAACTAATGACCGATTATTTAGAATATCACGTTCGTGCCATTTGCACCGAATCAGGAATTGCCATTTTTAACAACTTTGAAAACCATGCCCATGTCTAAACTTTTTTTATGTCTTTTTCTAATGTGCTCCTATTTTGTGTCGGCACAACAACTAGACTTAAGCGACGCCATTAAGCTTGCAAAAACAAACAACCGTACGTTGCAAAATGCTAATAAGGACATCCAAATGGCGCGCCAAAAACGTTGGGAAACAATTGCCATTGGATTGCCACAAGTATCGCTATCTGCAGGGTATGTCAATGCAATCAAACAACCTGTTTCGCTGATTCCTGCTGAGTTTTTTGGTGGGCAAGCTGGCGAGTATAACGAAATTATTTTTGGCACTGAGCAAAGTGCTAATGCAGGGTTGCGTTTAGAACAACTCATTTTTGACGGGTCGTATTTGGTGGGGTTACAAGCCTCTGAAATTTATTTGCGTATTTCTAAGCAAGTATACACCAAAACCGAGCAAGCCATAATCCAAGCAACTACAGACGCCTATGTAAATGCGCTGTTGGCGAAAGCGCAAGTAGGTGTTTTGGAACAAAATCTAGAAGCAGCAGAACAAAATCTTAGTGAAATCAAAGCAATTTTTGAAAACGGTCTGACTGAGGAAGAAAATGTCCAACAGTTACAACTCATTACGACATCGTTGCAAAGCTCTCTTACCTATACCAAACAAATGGCGACTGTTGCTAAAAATGTGTTGCGTTATGTGATAGGTATGGAGCTTGACACACCGCTTGCACTAGGCAACACCCTCGAAGGCCTTGCGTTGCAGCTCCAAAGTGAACTTAGCGAGACGTTCACACTTAAAAACAATATTGACTATCAAATGGCACAAAACGATATTCGCAGCAAGGAGCTTTTGCTTAAGCTTGAACGCTATAAATCGTTGCCAAAAATATCCGCTTACCTTAGCGGTGGTTACGACGGCTATAACCAAGAATTTGCATTTACCCAGACCGAGCAAAATTGGTTTGGCAGGGGAATTTTTGGGCTAAATCTCAGCTTTCCTGTGTTTAGTAGTTTTCAATCACAAGCCAAAAGACAACAAGCAAAGCTTGCGCTAGAGCAGGCTAAAAATCTAGCGAAAAATGTTGAGCAAGAGCTTTTATTACAAGAGAGCAAGCTGCGAAATGCAGTACAGTTTAATTTAGAAAACATGAAAACTACTGCCGCGAATTTGGCGTTAGCTTCAGCCATTGAGAAAAAAAATCAAATCAAATTTAAAGAAGGATTAGTGTCTGGGTTTACATTACGCCAAGCGCAAACCCAACTGTATGACGCACAAAACGATTACCTAACCGCGATGCAACAACTCGTTGTTTCCAAAACATCTTTATCCCTATTACTAAACCCTGTAACTTCTGACAAATGAAAAAAAGTATTTTTTTAACCTCAATTTTTAGTCTTGTTTTTGCATGTAGCCCTGCCGAAAAACCAAATACGCAAACGCTTATTGATCAGCAAAATGTGGAGGGCTTGCGTGCACGTCAAGCTGAATTGGTAAAGCAAAACAATACCATAAAGTCAGAATTAAATCTTGTAATGGATGCCATTGACAGTTTTGACAAAGACAAAAAGCGATCTTTAGTTACAGTATTTGCTGTTCAAGAAACTGCCTTTGCCCATACAGTAGTGTTACAAGGTGAGGTCAAAACAAACCAAAACTTGATGTTAAATGCCGAGTTTATGGGTGTCGTAAAAGCCATTCATGTAAAAGAAGGACAACAAGTGGTAAAAGGGGATTTGCTTGTTACCATTAATGACGGTGGCTTAGCTGAAAATGCAGCACTTCAAAAAGTACAATTGGATTTGGCAAAGACCTTGTTTGAGCGTCAACAACGGTTGTGGGAACAAAACATTGGTTCGGAAATGGAGTATTTGCAAGCCAAAACAGCTTTTGAAAGTCAGCATAAAGGCTATGAGCAATTGCAACAACAATTGAGTAAAACTAAATTGTTTGCACCCTTCTCAGGTCGTATAGATGATATTGTGACAGAAGTTGGGCAGTTGGTGTCACCGAGTGCTCAACCGCTTTTAAGGCTCGTAAATTTAAGCAGTATGTACGTAGAGGTAGATGTGCCTGAACGCTATTTCTCAAACATCAACAAAGGAACTATTGCCCAAGTAGAAATTCCCGTTTTAAACCACACATACAGCAGCAAGGTTATCCACAAAGGAACACATATCAATACAGGTAACAGAACGTTTAAAATTTCTATTTCGGCAGATAAATCAATCGCGCTTGCGCCCAATCTCATTACTACAGTGCGTTTGGTGGATTATCAAAATCCTAACGCTATTGCAATTCCGCTTGAAGTTGTTTCTGAAAATTTTTCCGGCGAGCAATATGTTTATGTCATTAATAAAAGCAACAAAGCTGAAAAACGCTTTATCAAAACAGGGCGTGTTGAAGGCGATGTTGTTGAGGTATTGGAAGGGCTTCGCACAGCTGACCGTGTTATTGACGAAGGCGCTCGTTTGGTAAAAGAAAATGAAAACGTACAGATTACAAACGCATTATGAGTTTAGAAAACAAATCCAATAAAACGTTTGGGCTTTCTGTTTGGGCCATTCGCAACAGCACCATTATTTATGTGCTTATGGGAATTTTTCTCATTTTGGGCGGGTCGGCATACGTAACCATGCCCCGAGAAAACTTCCCTGAAATCACCGAAACAACCATTTTTATAAGTACACCTTACCCTGGAAATACTGCTCAGGATGTTGAGCGATTTGTTACGGACCCCATTGAAGAAGGCATCAAGGGTATCAGTAATATCACAGAAATTACCTCAACTTCACAAGACGATTATTCTATTGTTTCTATTGAATTTGATGAGGATATCCCTGTTGATTTAGCAAAACAAAAAGTTAAGGATGAGGTGGATGCTGTAAAGGCATCCGAAGACTGGCCAACGTTTAATAATGCCAAGCTTGAACCTTCGGTTTTTAATCTTAACTTTTCCGAAGAAATGCCCATTTTAAATGTCAGTATTCAAGGTGATTATCCTATAGACAGACTAAAATCATACGGAGAACTACTGGAAGAGCGCATCGAAAGGCTTGAAGAAATCAAGACAGTTGATATTCGTGGAGCACAAGAAAAAGAAGTTGAGGTTGCCGTTGATATACTTAAAATGATGGCATTACAAATAAGCTTTAACGATGTGGTGCAAAGCATTGCCAACGAAAACATGACTGTTTCTGCAGGAAGCATGCGCAGTGGCGGACAGCGCAGAAGCATTCGCATTGTTGGAGAAATTGATAATCCTAACGACTTGGCGGCATTCGTGGTTACCAACGAAAAGGGAACAGTTTTTTTAGGTGAAATTGCAACTATATCGTTCAAAGACCAAGAAACCACCAGTTTTGCGCGTGATTTTGGTGTTTCAACAGTAATGTTAGACGTAAAAAAACGAGGTGGTAAAAACCTTATTCAGGCGGCTGCTAGCATCCGTGAGATTGTTTTGGAAACCAAAGCCACAGCCTTTCCCGAAGACTTGACGGTAACCGTTTCAAATGACATGTCTTCGCTTACGCTAAATCAAGTAAACGATTTGGTAAACAACATTCTTTTTGGGGTATTGCTTGTGGTAACAGTGCTTACATTTTTCTTAGGGTTTCGCAACGCATTGTTTGTTGGATTTGCGATTCCCATGTCCATGTTTATTTCGTTTGTCATTTTGCAGACGCTAGGGTATACCATGAACACTATGGTGCTTTTTGCGCTGGTTATGGGGCTTGGAATGCTGGTAGATAACGGAATTGTAGTGGTAGAAAATGTTTACCGCCTTATTGAAAAAGAAGGACTGTCCAAAGTAGAAGCCGCAAAAAGGGGGGTTAGTGAAATTGCCTATCCCATAATTATTTCTACCGCTACAACTGTAGCCGCTTTTGTGCCGCTAGGATTTTGGCCTGGAATTATGGGGCAGTTTATGATCTATTTCCCTATTACCTTATCTGTTGTTTTGGGCTCGTCATTGTTTGTAGCGCTATTCTTTAACTCCATGCTCGTGTCTAAATTTATGGATGTTGAAGAAAAAAATCTTTCTTTAAAAGGGCTTGTTCGGTTGAGTATTGCGCTTGTTTCCACAGGCCTCTTTTTTATGGTGATTTCAAGCTCCACACGGGGTCTTGGCAGCTTCCTCATCACCCTTATGACATTCTTTTGGCTTTACCGCTATTTTATTAAAGGGCTTGCCAAATCATTTCAGCAGTTTTTCCTTAATTATTTTGAACGTGGCTACGAAAAGCTTTTGCAGTTTGCCATGCGCGGATGGCGGGCATATGCCTTCGTTTTTGGAACAATTGGACTCTTGTTTACCTCGTTTGTACTAGTAGGTATTGTAGGTCCCAAAGTGGAGTTTTTTCCTGATAATGAGCCCAGTCAAATTATTGTTTACATCGAATATCCGCAAGGAACAGACATTGCTAAAACCAATGACATCACAAAATCCATAGAGCAAGTAGTTATTAAAACCGTGAATGCAGACAAATACTTGGACCGCGGCGAAAACTTTATGGTGGAGTCCTTGGTATCTCAAGTTGGTGCAGGTGCTGGAAATCCACAAACCGATGGCGGGTCGCAAGCTGAAATGCCTCATCGTGGTAAAATCACGGCAACCATGCGTGAGTACAAATACCGCCGTGGGCTTTCAAGCGAAACCCTCCGCAGCGAGGTACAGCAAGCACTTCGTGGCAAGTTTTCAGGAGTAAGCATTTCAGTAGAAAAAGATGCGAATGGACCCCCGGTAGGCTACCCTGTAAATATTGAAATCACAGGTGAAGATTATAACGAGTTAATTCAAGTTGCCAACAATGTCCGTAGCTATATCATCAAAGAAAATATCCCTGGAATTGAAGAGCTTAAGGTAGACGTTAACCGCAATAAACCTGGAATGGAAGTTGTTGTTGACCGACGTAAAGCAGGGAGTCTTGGTGTGAGTGCCGGACAGGTAGGATTTCAGTTGCGTCGTGCACTGTTTGGCGAAAAAGCTGGAGTATACAAAATGGATGGCGAAGATTATGATATCAATGTACGTTTTCAAGAATCTGATCGATACAATCCTTCAGCGCTATTTAACCAAAATATCACGTTCCGTGATATGGCTTCTGGAAGAATTAAAAACGTCCCTGTTTCTGCAGTGGTTGAACGTAAAAATGTAGCGGGCTATAGTGCTATCAAACACAAAAACCTTCGCCGTGTGGTAACGGTATATTCGGCTATTTTACCTGGCTATAACGCCAACGAGATTGTAGGGCAAATCCAAACCCAAATGCAAGGTTTTGAAATGCCAAAAGCCACCAGCTACGCCTTTACAGGAGAGATTGCAGAGCAAGAGGAAAATATGCGTTTTTTATCTAGCGCACTTGGTTTTGCGATTTTGCTTATCATGCTGTTGCTTGTATTTCAGTTTAATTCGGTCAGTAAGCCTCTTATTATCTTGTTCTCTATTTTTATGAGCTTTACAGGCGTAATGCTCGGATTGGTATTCTTTAATATGACGTTTGTGATCATCATGACCATGATGGGGATTATCTCCCTAGCTGGAATTGTAGTAAACAACAGCGTAGTATTGCTAGACTATACCCAACTTTTGTTAGATAGAAAAAGAGAAGAAATGAGCATTGAAAATGACGCCTTATTGCCAAGAAAAGACATTTTTGATGCCATAGTGGCTGGCGGAAAAGCACGACTCAGGCCTGTATTGCTTACCGCCATTACCACTGTACTTGGGCTGATTCCACTTGCCATTGGGCTAAACATCAATTTTTTTAGCTTGTTTGCCACAGGCAATCCGCAAATTTATTTTGGTGGAGAAAATGTGATTTTCTGGGGACCACTAGCGTGGACCGTTATTTTCGGACTTACCTTTGCAACTTTCTTGACACTTATTATTGTACCCGTAACATTTTACCTAAGCAAACGAGCGTCTATAAGATTTAAGAAAATTAGTTCTTAACAGAAGCTACTTTTTTCCTTGTTGAAACAAGGATGTCTAAGTTTTCGGAGTTTGAAGGTGTGTTTTCGTCGTAGGTAATTCGAACTAACTCATCGTTTACCCATAACAGCCAATCGCCTTCTTTGTTACCGTCTTTATAAACACCTAATGCTATTATTTTACCTTCAGTATCATATTGTTCCCAAAGTCCGTGGTGAACTCCGTCTTTTTGGGTGCCAATCTGTGCTATTTTTCCGTTATTATGGTATTCAACAACTTGACTAAGCGTTACTTGGTCATCAATGAAAGTTTTATTCTCTTGTGCATAAACAAAAACCCCTGTAGTCAACAGTAGAAATATTATATTTTTCATGTCTTTGAATTTTAATTAAATATAGATTTAAACACAGCAAATATACATTAATTTTACATATAGTTAACATAAACTTAACATTAACGTGTCTTTTAGACTGTTTTTAAACGGATTAATCCCCAATTTTTTAAGTCGAATATCGCGAATTAGTCCCTATTTTTGAGAAAATTTTTGCATGTACAGAAGTCATCATTGCGGAGCATTAACAGCCACGAATATCGGAACAGAAGTTCAACTTGCGGGTTGGGCTGCCAAAACACGTGATAAAGGCTTTGTGTTATGGATTGATTTGAGGGATAGATACGGCATTACACAATTGGTTTTGGATGAGGAACGCTCAAATCCAGAAATTTTGGAAGCTGCAAAACGCATAGGTAGGGAAACCGTTATTCAAGTTTCGGGTACCGTTTTAGAGCGCGAAGCGAAAAACCCCAATATGGCAACAGGTGACATTGAAGTGCTGGTTATTTCTCTTGAGGTTTTAAATGAAGCACAAACACCCCCATTTACCATTGAAGACGATACCGATGGTGGTGAAGATTTGCGCATGAAGTACCGCTACCTGGACATTCGCCGTACGCCAGTGCAACAGAGTTTATTGTTTCGATCTAAAGTGGCACTTTTAGTACGAAACTTTTTGGCTAAAGAGGATTTTGTTGAAGTAGAAACGCCCTACCTAATTAAATCAACTCCTGAAGGCGCACGAGATTTTGTAGTGCCTTCACGCATGAATGAAGGGCAGTTTTATGCCTTACCGCAATCGCCACAAACCTTTAAGCAATTGTTAATGATTGGTGGTATGGATCGCTATTTTCAGTTGGTAAAATGTTTTAGAGACGAGGACCTCCGCGCAGACCGTCAGCCTGAATTTACCCAAATAGACTGTGAATTATCTTTTGTGCATCAAAACGATATCATGGCTTGCTTTGAAGCACTTCTTTCCTATTTGCTTAAAGAAATTCATGGCATTTCACCAAAACCCTTCCCTATAATATCTTATGAAGACGCCATCAAAACGTATGGAAACGACAAGCCCGATATTCGATTTGGGATGACCTTTACCGAACTAAACGAAATTGCACAAAACAGAGGATTTCAAGTATTTGATGCACAAGAGCTGGTGGTAGGTATTGCCGTGCCTGGTGCTGCAGCTTGGTCTAGAAAACAAATTGATGCGTGGATAGATTGGGTAAAACGTCCGCAAGTTGGTGCCAACGGACTGGTTTGGGTAAAATGCAACGAGGATGGGAGTTATAAATCTTCTGTAGATAAATTCTTTGATGCTGATGCCCTAGCTTCATGGGCTAAGGCCTGTGAAGCAAAACTCGGTGATTTGATTTTGGTTATGGCAGGAAATGCAAGCCAAACACGAACCCAGCTAAGCGCACTTCGTATGGCGTTAGCAGAGGAATTGGAACTACGAAAACCCAACGAATTTGCGCCATTGTGGGTGGTAGATTTTCCTTTGTTTGAAAAAGACGACGAAACCGGCGAGCTTCACGCCATGCACCATCCGTTTACGGCACCAAAACCCGAACACCTCGAAAAGCTTCAAAGCGATCCGACTTCGGTTGTGGCACAAGCGTACGATTTAGTGCTTAACGGCAACGAAATTGGAGGTGGTTCTATTCGTATTCATAATAGAGAAACACAAGAAAAAATGCTTTCGTTATTAGGCTTTTCCGAAGCAGATGCAAAAGCACAGTTTGGCTTTTTGATGGACGCCTTTACCTATGGTGCTCCGCCACACGGTGGCATCGCGTTAGGGTTTGACCGTCTTGTTGCCATTTTGGATGGCAAAGAAACCATTCGCGACTATATCGCTTTTCCAAAAAACAACAGCGGACGTGATGTGATGATAGATGCGCCTGCACCTGTAGATACAGAACAACTTGATGAACTGTCATTAATTATTAAGCCGAAAGCAGAGTAAAATGAAATGGTTTTTGCGTATTTTCTTTGTCTTGGTATTGGCAAACATTTGTGTAGGATATGCTATTCGGCAAGATGATATGCGCTTAAGCGAAAAATGGATTGGGCTTTCGGTAGCAATCGGTTTTTTTATTTATATGCCCCTTTTTTTGGTGCACCGCTGGAAAGGGAAACGCCTACAAGATTATACGCTTTCTCCGGAGAACCTAAAGAAAATGCGGGACAACCTGGATCCGCCTAAACAAAGAAAAAAGCGTTAATCTCGCTTCTGTTTAAAAAAAGCATGTAATAATGCACTCGCTTCGGGGGCTAGAACTCCTGCTGCCACTTCTGTTTTGGGGTGTAATAGTGTTCCTTGTTGACGGTATCCTCGTTTTGGATCCTCTGCCGCAAAAACCAATCGTGAAATTTGACTCCAATACAAGGCGCCAGCGCACATACTACACGGCTCAAGGGTAACATACATCGTACATCCCTGAAGGTATTTGCCGCCGATGGAATTAGCAGCAGCGGTAATGGCTTGCATTTCGGCATGAGCAGTAACATCTGTCAAAGCTTCGGTGAGGTTGTGCGCGCGGGCAATGATTGTATTTTTTGCCACCACCACCACGCCAACAGGTACTTCCCCTTTCTCTAGTGCCACTTGAGCTTCAGAGAGTGCTTTTTTCATAAAAAAGGCATCATCAAAAACCTGTTCCATTACGCCATTTTTTGATACCATTCCAGCGCTTTGCCATCAGTAAGACTAGCCACATAACTGCTGATATTAAGCAGCAAACCATAGTTGTCTTTTTCTGGTAAAACCAACGTTTCTGGCAAGCATTGCAGTGCAAGTTTGTCAAATGCGGAAACATTATTTTCGTTTTTTCGTGTAGCAGCGCCCACAAAAACATCCAACAATCGATGAATGACTTGATATCCCTTCAATTCTTTTTCAATGACCTCTTGCGCCTGATAAATATTGCGAATGCTAAGGTTTATGATATCATTTATTTGGGCTTTGTATTTACTTTTTTCCGTTAAGGAAGTCATACAATTTCCGCTCATAATTTCAGCCTCATGTGCCATAAAAAGCTCCGCAGCTTCTTGAATGAGAGTACTTATAGACAAAGCCCTTAAATACGCCAAACGATCTTTTTTTGTGGTCAGGGTTTGGTATTTTTTGGTATTGATGTTGTCTTTAACCAAATTGATAAGATATTCTAGCGCATAATCCTCTGAAATCCAACCCAAATTAATACCATCTTCAAAGTCGATAAGGGTATAGCAAATATCATCCGCTGCCTCAACCAAATACGCTAAGGGATGGCGCCGGATAGTATTATCGGTTTGTAATAATCCTAAGTCCGTAGCAACATCAAGATAATCGTATTGTTGCGCTTGAAAAAAGCCAAACTTCTTGTCCGCCACATGTTGGGTAGGACGATGCGGTAGTGATGCTTTTGGATATTTGGTAAAGGCGCCAAGCGTGGCATTACTAAGTCGAAGTCCTCCAGGAATTCCAGGTCTGGACTCCATTAAAATTTTAAGTCCATTGGCATTGCCTTCAAAATGGGTAAGATCGTGGTACTGTGTTTTGGAAAGGATGTCTTTAAATACAGCTCCTTTTCCATCTGAAAAATAATCGCCGATTGCTTGCTCACCACTGTGCCCAAAGGGAGGATTACCAATGTCGTGGGCTAAAGATGCCGCTGCCACAATGGCACCAAAATCGTTGCTGGTATAGCCAATGGTAGCAAGCTCTGGATACTGGTGTAATAACTGCTCTCCAACCATACGCCCAAGGCTTCTTCCCACAACCGAAACTTCGAGGGAGTGTGTGAGTCTGGTGTGTACAAAGTCTGTTTTGGAAAATGGAATGACTTGTGTTTTGTCTTGCAAATTTCGAAAGGCAGCAGAGAAGATAATTCGGTCGTAATCTACTTCAAAACCACTACGCGTGGGGTCTTGTTCGGTGCGAAGTCGTTTTTTATTATCGCCATGGCGACGAAGTGATAATAATTGTTCCCATTGCATGGGTGCAATTTAGGAAGAATTTGACGTCATTTAAAGTGGAAAACGCATGTGAAGGTTAACAATTTGATAACGTAAAATTTGTGGTATGGTAACACTGATTTAACCCAGAGGCTAAACAATATACATTCATTTGTCATACAAATTTAAAACAAACAAAATGAATAAAATTTTATTTTTATTATTACCTGCTTTTGCCCTTGCGCAAATTACAGTAGGTACTCCTGGTGGAGAAACTCATATTAGTTCCAATACTTTTTGGGACGGTGAAGTTGTGATTGAAGGAAAAATAGTTGTTGATGATGGTGCAACATTAACTATTGCCCCTGGTACAACTGTTAAGTGTAA
>DLPY01000034.1 GCA_002478685.1 Flavobacteriaceae bacterium UBA7446 | reverse complement strand
TATTTGAGGAAAAAGATGAAACATTTTACACATTCGTTTATCCTTCAAAATCTAGAAAGTACATCATGATAGGTTCTACCAGCACCATGACTTCAGAGTATCAATTTTTACCTAGTGATATGCCAACAGGAGCATTTAAAACTATTCAAAAGCGCGAACGGGGGTTAGAATATAGTGTCGCGCATTTTGGGGATGCTTTTTACATTTCAACTAATGCAGACAACAGTACTAATTTTAAATTGGTAAAAGCACCCACTTCTGCCCCAAATAAGGAAAACTGGGTAGATGTATTGCCACACCGAAAGGATGTATTGTTGGAAGATGTAGAGCTTTTTCGAGATTTTATGGTAGTGGGAGAGCGTCAAAGTGGATTGTTGAAACTGCGTGTCATGCGTTGGGACGGCACGGAAGATTATCATCTTGACTTTGATAGCGAAACCTACACAGCATCGTTAAGTACAAACCTTGATTTTGATGCACATGTGTTCCGCTATAATTTTTCTTCGCTAACTACGCCATCATGTGTTATTGACTATGATACAAAAACTAAAAGCAAAGAAGTCAAAAAAGAACAAGAGGTTTTAGGAGGTGCATTCGACAAAGAGGATTATACTGCTGAACGCCTTTGGGCAACCGCAGAAGATGGCACAAAAGTTCCTATTTCGCTTGTACGCCATGTAAATACCGAATTAAGTCCAGATACTCCATTGTTGCAATATGGGTATGGCTCTTACGGCAACACCATTGACCCGTATTTTTCATCTGTTAGACTGAGCTTGCTTGACCGAGGTTTTGTGTTTGCGATTGCTCATGTAAGAGGTGGTGAATACCTTGGGAGACCATGGTATGAGAACGGGCGTATGCTGTCAAAGAAAAATACTTTTACAGATTTTATTGATTGCTCTAAATTTTTAATTGAAAATAAATATACTTCTTCGGAACATTTATACGCCATGGGTGGTTCTGCAGGCGGATTGCTGATGGGTGCCGTGATGAATATGGCGCCTGAACTTTACAAGGGAGTAGTAGCTTCAGTACCGTTTGTAGATGTGGTTACAACTATGCTTGATGACAGCATTCCGCTAACTACTGGAGAATATGACGAATGGGGGAATCCAAACGAAAAAGAATATTACGATTATATCAAATCGTATTCACCCTATGATAATGTCCGTGAGGTGCCCTATCCTAACACATTGATAACTACTGGTTTACACGATTCTCAAGTCCAGTATTGGGAGCCTGCCAAATGGACGGCAAAGTTACGTGATATGCACCAAGGGAGTAATTTAATTTTACTGCATACTAATATGGATGCGGGTCATGGCGGTGCATCTGGACGCTTTGAGGCACTCAAAGAAATAGCAATGGAATATGCTTTTTTACTTCACCTAGAACAAAACTAACTGACTCCTACAAACACGTTGTTTGATGAATTTTTGTAAATTCGCCAACAAATTATCCACACCTAGTGTGTTAAGATATGACAACCAATAAAATAGCAGCATACAACAATGCTTTAGAGCTGATTGGCAACACACCTTTAGTGAGGCTTAATCATGTCACAAAAGACTTTTCAGGTAGTTTTTTTGCAAAAGTTGAGGCCTTTAACCCAGGTCATTCCAATAAAGATCGTATTGCCTTGCATATTATTGAGCAGGCAGAAAAGAAAGGCATCCTAAAACCTGGAAGCACCATAATTGAAACCACTTCAGGTAACACAGGTTATAGTCTTGCTATGGTGAGCATCATTAAAGGATATGAGTGCATCTTGGCAGTTACATCAAAATCTTCCCCAGATAAAATAGATATGCTTCGTGCTATGGGTGCAAAGGTTTATGTGTGTCCAGGTCACGTGAGTGCAGATGACCCAAGATCGTACTATCAAGTAGCAAAACGCTTGCATAACGAAATCGAAGGATCAGTGTATATCAATCAATATTTTAATGAACTAAATACCGATGCACACTATCTTACCACAGGTCCCGAAATTTGGAAGCAAACTAATGGTCAAATCACTCATCTAGTGGCAAGTAGTGGAACAGGAGGAACTATTTCGGGTATTGGCAGGTATCTTAAAGAGCAAAACATAGACATTCAAATTCTTGGAGTTGATGCCTATGGTTCAGTGCTTAAAAAATACCACGAAACACAGGAGTTCGACCCTAACGAAATTTATCCATATCGAATAGAGGGACTTGGAAAAAACTTGATTCCAACTGCCACAGATTTTGATGTTATCGATCATTTTGAAAAGGTAACTGACGAAGACAGCGCACACGCAGCGCGTAATATCGCTAAAACAGAAGGACTTTTTGTAGGCTATACTTCAGGGGCTGCACTTCAGGCGGTTCGTCAATTGGATAAAACAGGTAAGTTTTTTGATAAAAACAGCGTCGTAGTAATAATTTTCTGTGATCATGGTACGCGCTACATGCGCAAAATCTACTCTGACAAATGGATGCGAGAACAAGGGTTTTTTGATGCCAAAAACATCGAAAAAGAAAAACCAATTGAATTCATTCGCTAACAGAACACACACTTAGTGGGTAATCTCCTATATTTGCAACAACTTTAAAACCAATACATTGACAACTGATTTGTTTGCTAAAATCCGTGAAAATAAAGGGCCTCTTGGAAAGTGGGCATCTGTGGCGGAAGGATATTTTGCATTCCCTAAGTTAGAGGGTTCAATATCTAACAGAATCAAATTTAATGGAAAGGAAGTAATCACTTGGAGTGTAAATGATTATTTAGGCTTAGCTAATAATCCAGAGGTAAGAGAAGTTGATGCTAAAGCAGCTGAGAAGTACGGAAGTGCTTATCCTATGGGAGCAAGAATGATGTCTGGTCATACTAATCTTCATGAAAAATTAGAATCTGAACTTGCCAAATTTGTTTCAAAAGAGTCTGCTTACCTTCTTAATTTTGGATATCAGGGAATCCTTTCCACTATAGATACACTAGTAACTAAAAATGATATTATTGTTTATGATATTGATTCTCACGCGTGTATAATTGATGGAGTTAGACTCCATCTTGGTAAGCGATTCACATATCAACATAATGACATGAAAAGTTTAGAAAAAAATCTTGAAAGAGCAAGTAAACTTGCTGAGCAAACAGGTGGAGGAGTACTAGTAATTTCTGAAGGAGTATTTGGAATGAGGGGAGAACAAGGAAAACTAAAAGAAATAGTTGCATTGAAAGATAAATTTAAATTTAGACTTCTTGTGGATGATGCTCATGGTTTTGGAACATTAGGAGAAACTGGTGCAGGAGCAGGGGAGGAACAGGGTGTTCAAGATCAAATTGATGTCTACTTTGCAACTTTTGCAAAATCGCTAGCTTCAACTGGTGCTTTTATTGCAGGTGATTCTGAAATAATTGAATTCTTAAAATATAACATGCGATCACAAATGTTCGCAAAATCTCTTCAAATGCAATTAGTTATAGGTGCACTTAAAAGACTTGAATTAATTAAGACTAGGCCTGAGTTTAAACAAAAACTCTGGGAAAATGTTAATTTACTTCAATCTGGTCTGAAGGAAAGAGGTTTTGATATTGGTTCAACACAAAGTTGTGTTACTCCAGTGTATCTTAAGGGTAGTATTCCAGAGGCAATGGCTTTAGTTAAAGACTTAAGAGAAAATTATCATATTTTTTGTTCAATTGTTGT
>DLPY01000042.1 GCA_002478685.1 Flavobacteriaceae bacterium UBA7446 | reverse complement strand
TGTAATTTTTAGCAAGTATGGACCAAGTGTAGAAAAACCTGACAATAGCACCGCAGCCATCAATACAAAAGCAAATGTTTTGCGGTAGGGCTTCACAAACACCATAAGGCGTTTGAATAAACCTACATCCAAAAGGCTACTTGAGCTTTTCTTTTCCATGAGCTTCAAAGATAGTGTTTGGATAGCGAATTTCAGTTAAAAACAATCCATGTGCTGGCGCAGAACTTCCCGCGTGTGTGCGGTCTTGACTATCAAGTACAGCCTGAAAGTCCAAAAGCGATAATTTTAATGCACCAACGTCCAAAATTGTACCCACTACGGCACGAACCATATTGCGCAAAAATCTGTTTGCTGTAATGTGAAAAATCAAATCGTATTGTTGTTGCTTCCAAAAAGCTTCAGTTATATCACAGTCATAGGTTTTCACATCTGTTTTAGAACGGGAAAAACACTTAAAATTGGTGTGCTTTAGAAGAAGAGTCGCTGCTGAATTCATCGCATCTATGTCCAATGGTGTATTAAATACATAGGAGAATTCACTATTGAACGGATTTTTTTTAGTGGTGATATGGTATTCATAACTCCTAGAAGTCGCATCAAAACGTGCATGCGCACCCTCAGTAACAGCATGAATGCCATGAATGGCAATGGCTTCGGTTAAAAATCGGTTAAGGCGATGTGCTAACTCAATCGCTACGTCAATAGAAATGTCCGCATCAAAATGCGCAAACATTTGCTTGGCATGAACCCCTGTATCTGTTCTTCCTGCACCAACAATTTGGATTTCTTCTCCCAACAAAGTGCTCAAAGCCTCCTCCAAAACCTGCTGAACAGACACCGCATTGGGCTGACGTTGCCACCCGTGATATGAAGTTCCTTTATATGAAAGTTCCAGAAAGAAGCGCAAAACTGTAATTTTGTGCAAAGATGATGAAAAAGATATTGTTGCTTTCCGATACGCACAGTTTTTTAGACGCTCGCATTTTGGACTACGCCAAAGATGTAGACGAAATTTGGCATGCTGGTGATATTGGTAGTTTTGAAGTAACCGATGCGTTGCAAAAACTAAAACCCTTGAGAGCTGTATATGGCAATATTGACAATGCCATCATTCGGCAGCAGTTTCCTGAAGATTTATTTTTTGAGCTTGAAGGGGTTACTGTTTTTATGACACACATTGGCGGAAGACCAAAAAGATATGCCAATGGTATTCCTGAAAAATTAAGAAGGATAAAACCACAGCTTTTTATCTGTGGACACTCCCATATTTTAAAGGTTGCTTATGACAATGACAAAGAATTGCTTTACATCAATCCGGGGGCAGCGGGAAAGCATGGGTTTCACAAAAAGCAGACCTTAATCAAATTTGAACTAGCCAATGGCAAAGCACAGCATTTGGTGGTGATTGAATTAGGCGATAAAACGGCTGCGGATGCGTGACCAGCGGTACTTACGAATAAATTTTCCTTCTTTCTCAGTAACCAACTTAGGTTTACTCTTAAGCCATGCGCCAAAAAAGCCAAGCAGTACACCAAGCAAACTTCCTCGTTGACTTTGTGCCCATTTTATAGAGGCAATTACGCCTAAAATCAATCCATAACCCAATCCGTAAAATACTTCTCCTTTGGCTTTGGCAGCACTACGACCATATTGAAAACCTGTTGGGCGTAGGTGTTTTACGCGTAACGAGTCATCTATTTTGACAGCAAAGCCATGGTGTAATGCCAAGAGTTCGTCTAGAGTATCCCAACCCAGGGCAGGGCGCAATCCGCCAATAGCTGAAAAGCAAGGTTTGCTGTATGCCTTCACGGGACCACGCACATGCTTTGTTGAGATATTTTCCAATGTCCAAACGCCCTTTTTGTCAATGGTTAGCACACCTGAAAATATACCTAAATTAGAATCGCTGGCAAAAGCTTTAGCCACAGTTTCCAAATAATTTGATGGAAAAATGATATCCGCATCAAACTTGCAAACCACATCCCAAGATGTTTGTAAGGCTTTAAAACCACGGGTAAAGGCACGAACAACTTTTTGACCTGGTTGATGAACGGAGGTGGTTTTGGCTGAAACAAGGCGAACCGACGTATGCTTTTTTTGCAAAGATTTGGCAATTTCTGCAGATTTATCTGTTGAGCCATCATCCACCAATATTAGCTCATTAAAATTATAATTCTGTGATAATAAGGAATTTACAGATTTCTCTAAATGAGTTTCCTCATTGAAAAAAGGGATAATAATGGAAATGGCTACCACAAAGGGGATTTATTACGTGTCAAAAATAAAAAAAGTTGTATGTTTGCTTTAACGGCAAACGCTTCAGCCCACTATATTACAACTTATATTTTACCCACCAACACATGTTTGAATTGTCAGAACTAAAAGCAAAAAAACTTGCTGAATTGCAAGAAATTGCAAAAGAATTAGGCCTTAAAAAAATTACAGGTCTTAAAAAAATTGAGCTCACTTATCGCATCATTGATTATCAATCTACATTGCCTGAACCAGGAAAACCAACAATAGAAGCTCCCAAACAAACTTCAGTCAATAAAGAAACTAATGAAAAACCCAAAAGGACTCATCGTAAAAGAGCGGAAAACCTCAAAAACCAAGATAAGCTACAAGACGAAAAAGAGGGGCAAAATAAAAACCGAAACAGTGGAAACCACAAAAATAATGACGATCGTACCCAAAACGGTAAAAGCAATGGCGATACTAATAACAACAGTAACAACAACACTAAAGACCCTAACCACAACAAAGACAACCGCAACCGCTACCGCCAACCTGATTACGAGTTTGATGGCATTATAGAAAGCGAAGGCGTGTTGGAAATGATGCCCGAGGGCTATGGTTTCCTTCGCTCCTCGGATTACAATTATTTGTCTTCTCCAGATGATATTTACGTTTCCAGTTCGCAAGTGCGCTTGTTTGGACTTAAAACGGGGGATACGGTTTTGGGCCATATTCGTCCACCAAAAGAAAGCGAAAAGTATTTTCCGCTTATTAAGGTATCGCTAATTAACGGACTATCACCCGACATTGTAAGAGACCGTGTTTCCTTTGAGCACCTTACGCCACTATTTCCACAAGAAAAATTTAACCTTGCCGATAAGAAAAGTACCATCTCTACTCGAGTAATGGATTTGTTTTGTCCTATTGGAAAAGGACAGCGTGGAATGATAGTATCGCAGCCCAAAACGGGAAAAACTATGCTGCTTAAAGACGTAGCTAACGCCATTGCGGCAAACCACCCCGAGGTGTATCAAATTATTTTACTAATTGACGAACGCCCAGAGGAAGTTACCGATATGAAACGCAATGTAAAGGGCGAAGTAGTGGCTTCTACGTTTGACGAGCCTGCAGACCGCCACGTAAGGGTTGCCAATATAGTGCTTGAAAAAGCCAAGAGATTGGTGGAATGTGGTCATGACGTGGTTATACTCTTGGATTCCATCACACGTCTGGCACGTGCGTACAACACGGTACAGCCAGCCTCTGGTAAGATATTGAGTGGTGGTGTAGATGCCAATGCACTACACAAGCCAAAGCGGTTCTTTGGTGCGGCACGAAATATTGAAAATGGTGGGTCGCTATCGATTATTGCTACTGCACTTACCGAAACCGGCTCTAAAATGGATGAAGTGATTTTTGA
>DLPY01000032.1:461-12461 GCA_002478685.1 Flavobacteriaceae bacterium UBA7446 | reverse complement strand
TTTGCCATCAACTGTAATGAGTCCAAAATGATTCTCTGAACCATTGGAATTACCCGCATCTTTCCATGGCTCGTCAAAGGCTTCAAAATAAAAGCAGGATATGCCGTTCTCTTTTGCCCATTCACGCATAAGCATGTAATACTTTGCCTGTTTGTACTCGTCTGCGGCGTGAGATCCTTTTCTGCCGTAAAAGCCATTTGAAATTGTGGCCCAACCTGTTTCGCCAATATGAATGGGTTTTTCTATTCCCAAACTAGTCATGTGTTTTTTTACGCCGTTGTATTGTGAAATAGCAAAATCTCGAGCACGCAACATAGCGGCGTCTATAAGTTGGCGTGGGGTTTTATCCTTTGCATCTTCTTGTGTGATTTCCCAAAAAGCAGGATTGTAATGCGTATTGTGAAACGGATAAGTGTGCATGGAAATGTAATCCACAGCTGCAATTATTGCTGCCAAATCTTCATTGTGGTATGACGTATCACCTCCGCCCCAAGAAACAAAGTCATCAGAGCACGTAATCCATAAATCTTTAGGCAGTTTTCCTTCTTTTTTAAGATCCTGCAAATGGGTAATCCATTTTAATATAATATCCGGCTGAACATAGTAGGAAGTTGCCCATCTTACCATCGCCTCGTTCCCAACAGCAAGTATTTTAATAATATCTGGGTATTGGTTAGCAAGTTCAACCGCTTTAGCGATTTCCTGTTCATTTCGTGGACTTTCCACTTGATGGTTGACCACCTTATTTGTCCATGCGTTTAAACAGTCAATCCATGCGCCCAACATCACATACATTTCAAATTCAGCATTTTCGGCTTTAAGTTTCGAGATGGCTTTGAGTAAGTTGGCTGCTTGCGGCAAATGCACATTATATGTTCTTACAATGCGAATACCCATGGCATGAAGAATTTTCATGTCTTCTTTCAACTCAGCAATAGTAGGCTGAACATCGCGGGTTGTCTTTCGGTATCCGCCGTAAGATACCGCCGCATAGTCAGGGTTTCCTAAAATTTCTGCAGCTGTTTTACTCTTCATATTCGAATGCTGTGTACTACAGGAGACTGAAAACCAAAGCAATAGAGCGAAAAATCCATAAAATCCGATAATTCTCATAGTGCTCGTATTTGATTAGGGTAATCAATATCCCCAAATGATTTTGTTTATTAAATACTATTCTTTCAAAACAGAAACAATTATTTTCTTAATGGTATTAGTTCGTTGAAAAATGGCAGAACTAAGGCTTTCATCCAGTTGATTAATCGAAAATATTTGAGATTCGCCAGATTGAAATACCACCTCGGTACTTGCCGTTTTTGATTTTTTATAGATAATAGGTACTTGACAATAGGTAAAAGCCAGTGTACCCTTTTCTAATGGAATGTCACACGCCTCGCCTGTTACACTTACATAGTAGAACGTTTGCGGTGAAGTTAAAAATTCAACGCTTCGCAGTATGGTTGGATCAAATTTAAGTATGCCCTTTTTTACACGAACGCCAAGCTCACCAAAACGACTAATAATGTCTTCTTTTACTTGTCCTGTCATTCCGGGCTGTTGTGCGCCTTTTCCGCCAGGAGTATGCGAATACGGATCTGTGGGGAATGCTCCATACAATTCAGGAGATTTATGCGCACCAATACCTGCGTTGATTTCAAAATAATGGTCAAATAATTTACCCACCAATACCGGGTCTTCGTTAGCATTAATCGCATCTCGTATAATTTCATACACTGCCAACAGTAATTTGGACACCATATGCCAATAAATAGAGCCTAAGCCTTCGTAGCCAAAGAAAGTTCCAGAACGCCCTGTGAAGGATTTATGATCAAAGATATCCTCAAAGACTTGCTTAACGTAAGTAGTTTCGTTGGCTACCATTGATTGGTATTGCTTGGGCAGCGCCTTAAGTGCAGCTTGCAAACTATCCACATTGTTAAAGTTTCCGTTAAAGTGATAATCGCCACGTAAGTCCTGCGAAAGCACTTGATTATTGTTGTCGACAACTAGTTTTGATAGTAACGCTGACGCTGCAACCTTATCTTTAGGAATAGTGTTTTTATTGACAAAACGAGGAAGTTCTTTATCTGGATACAATATATAACTGTATTGATCAGGTCTAAATAACGCACTGGCCTTTAACCCTTCTAGGACTTCAAGACTTTCTTTGGCAGATAAATACCCTGAGCTAAGTACGGCAACTTGTCCTTCAAGCATTTCAGGAAGATGCGAAATACTTACTTCATCGGTACCATTTAGCGTCATCAAGTTATACGCATGGTAAAGGTTGTCTTTGCGTTTATTTGCTTCGATAGTATGTTCCAAAAAAGCAGTTGCTACATCTAAAAAGGATACTAAATCTTCTTTAGTAACAACGTCTTTACCTCCTGAAAAACGATTTTCATAAATAGAGTTACGGAATAAGCTTCCAGCTTCACCAAGTAAATCCATAATGCTTTTTCTGTCCACATCTGAGATGGTTCCGTTTAACAATGATTTGTGTTGCTTTAAACCGTCAGTAACTTGAGTGAAAAACACATGTAATTCCTCAGAAATATGAAAATCTTTACTCTCTGAGTTTGTTACAATAGTCTCAAAAAAGCATAAAAAACGACGTAAGTAATACAAGGTTACCATAGATACCCCGTTTCCAACAAGGGCATTGTTGGCATCATTCCATTCGGGGCGCTGGGTGTTCATCCAAATACCTCCTTCAGGAATAAAGTTTGTAATTTTTGCTAAAACAGTCGCCAAAATTTTCTCTATGAAATTGACCTTGTAAATAAATACCGTATTGTCTCGGAGCAGTGCGCCATCCACACCAATTTCTTCTCGCTTAAAGTGAATGTTTTCTTCTCGCTCAAAGTCAAAATCAATAGTATTTTTTGCGTCTTTTAAAATATCTTGGTAGCTCTTTATGCGGTAGGGTACATTGGCATAGACAAATAAGTCTTGATTAAAATAGTTGGCAAGTTTGTTAGGATAATAATCCTCAATGAATTCCAAAAATTTGAGCAAATAAATAATCTGATGGTCACCCCAGTAACCAATATAAGACCATGGATTGTCAGGCTCAATGGTTTCCCAGTCAAACCCACCTTTGGTAACACGATACGGGTTATACCCATCAAAGGTAGTAGCATTCAAGAATTTGTGAATCATTCCCTCAATGAACTCTGGATAGGAGTGTGCCAACGCTTCCCAATTTTGAAAAATGTCTCGCCAGTTTCCTTCGTAATCTAAAATTTTATCCCCATTTTCAGTGCGGGTGTTAATCGAAAATCTATTCCAAGGACGACTTGGGTCACCATGGCGGCGACTAAACTTCAGCGGTAAATACTCAAAGCATAAACGTTTAAAGTTTTTATTATTGTCTGCCTCGGCAATTTCTTTAAGATAATTAACATCAAACACCTCTGGAAGTGCATCCAAAACGGCTTCTTTTAATCTGTGTACTTTTCGGTTGGCATTGGCAATATAAACTGTAAAATCAGCCTTTTCGATTTGATAATTGTTGTCAAAAATTCCACCACGCATAATGTTAAACATGGTATTGGCAAAATGACGTATGTTGCGGAGGCGGTCGTTTGTCATTTGCAATCCGTCTGCAGCACCTACCAATTCTATCAAATGAGTAGACCCATGGGCAACATCTTGTAAAACTTCAGCTTCCAAATTGGTATTATGAAGTAAATCTTCCTTGATATTAATAATATCCGAAATAGTTTTGTTTACATCTGCCACCATCATCCAACGCTTAGCTTCCCCACCATGCAATGTGACGGTATCTGTAACAAAATATGCGCCTTTTTCAGCTTTGATATCTACCTCATGTGATAGGTCTTGTCCACTACGGAACCTATCTAATTGAAGCGATGAAATAAGTTTCTTTGAGTTGTCAAGTCCAATCGACCAAACGACATTTGCCTTTAGTGATTCGCTAGGTTCTGCACGGTCCACAATAATGGCACTCAACGAATAAATGCCAAGACCTGTATCTTTCTCCAGCTCGCATTTTTTGTAGGCATCTACAAGATTACTACTTACGTTTTGCAATGCAGGATCTACTCCATTAGGTAAGATGTTTTGAACTCCATCTAATAGTTTTATGGTAATTTGGTCAGCCCCCGTATTCTTTAAGCATGATTTTCGAACAAATCCATACTTATCACTGGAGTTCCATTCATAGTTGAAGCAAACTTCTAAGTCGTGGTTGATTTCCTCAAAAATTATTTTATTGCCGAAGGTGTTTTTGTAAAGATTACGCGTAATATTATACACGCCGTTATGACGCTCTGAAAAGGGTTCCCACAAGAAATTTTTATCCGATTTGATAACAATAAAAATTGTCTTGCTGCCAGTTGTTTCTGCCGACTCAGTGATTTTGTCGTCCGTATAATATGGAAATAGGGCATAATTGCTATTCTGCCGTCCAGCGGATAAACTGCCTTTGCTAGAAATAAACATCCAGTGATTGGAATTGCTTACAATGCTCATAAAAAACGGACGCATGCAATCTACGTTTGAAATCTTGTAGAATGTTTCGCCGTTTTGCGTTATTTCTTCTCCTTTAACATCTTTAATTGAGAATTGGGTGTCTTGGGCGCCAAAATAGATAGCGTCGTTGGGTTCTTTTAATCTTGAGTTCATTGTATCTATAGTCTTGTGAGTCCAGTCATTATTTTTGTTTTCAAAAGACATCAAACATAGGTAGATTTAAGATTTGGTTATTGATAAATTCTAATATAGTCCACTTCCATTACAGATTGGGTGAAATTATGGGGAATGGCTCCACCAAGAGTACCCCCCATAGCAATATTAAACAACACATAATGTTGGTTGTCGTATGGCATTTTGGTGGTGTTTGGGTGTTGATAAAATACTTCATCGTTGAATAAGATTTTAATTTCATCTTTATTCCAAATGAGAGAGTACAAATTAAAAGAAGTAGACGCATTTTGAATGGTTTTTGTTCCGCCATCGTTGTCGTAAACACCGTCATCTGTGTTTCCCCAATGGAGGTGGCCAATAAGAGTGTTTTTATCATCTCCTCTTTGCTCCATGATATCAATCTCACCACATCTGGGCCAACCCACACCGCCATAGGTGCTGCCGTGATAATTCCCAACTTCATTAATGTTGGTGCCTAATGTCCAAAAGGCAGGCCATGTGCCCGCTTCAGCAGGCAGTTTGGCACGAATATCAACACGCCCGTACTTAAAGACAAATTTAGAATTAAGCCGCGCAGAAGTGTAGTTTTTGGTAACTCCTCTAAACGTGTAGTTTTCCTTTTTGGCTACAATTTTAAGCGTACCTTCGCTGACATAGGAATTTGCTTTTCTATCTGTATAGTGTTGTACTTCCCCATTTGCCCAATTGGTGTTGTTATCCAAAATAGGAATCACTTGATAATGCCATTTGTTCACATCTATCTCACTGTTGTAATCAAATTCGTCTTCCCAAACTTGCGTCATCCCATATTTGGTAGGAGGTGCTACACGTACATTAATCACTTTGGAAATAGAATCGGAAAGGTCAGTGTCTGAATAGGCAATTGCTTTTACTTTGTAGGGGTGTGTTCCTTCTTTGGAAAAAGTATACCCTAGCTCACCCGAACTGCTTTTCAGAACAGTACCGTTGTCCACCCTAAAATCAAAGCGAGAAGCATTGGTTGCTGTTGCCTTAAATTGAGCAACTCCAGAGCCATTTCCATGAGGATTAGACTGGCCCCAACCTTGTAAGCTAATGTCTAGTGTTAGATCAGTTGGAACTGTACTTTCTTCGCTATCGGTTGTGGAGATTTTATCATTCTCACAACCGATAAGCAAAAAAAATAACGGTAAACGAACTAACGTTTCTTTCATTTTATTCAGCAGCGAAAACTCTAACATAATCCACAAGCATTTCTTGTGGGAAAACAGTTGCGTTGTTTGGTGGACCATCGTAATTACCTCCTACAGCAAGGTTAATGATAATAAAAAACGGTTGATCAAAAACCCATTCGCCTTTTACTTCTTCAACATCCTGACGTGTAATCTGGTTGTAAAGCACTCCATCAACATAGTAGTTAACGTAATCTTGTCCCCACTCAATGCCAAAGACATGAAATCCGGTGTCGAAACGATCATTTATAAGATCAAAATCTTTGGTTAAAGAATTACCGGCAAAATATCCTGGTCCGTGTAAACTTCCATCAATTACTGTTGGCTCAGATCCACGGTTTTCCATTATATCAATTTCGCCACATTGTGGCCACCCAACAGTGTCATAGTCTGAACCTAGCATCCAAAAAGCGGGCCACATCCCTTTCCCCCAAGGCAGTTTAATCCGTGCTTCAAAACGACCGTATTTTTGCTCAAACTTACCTTTAGTAAGCAATCTTGCAGAAGTGTAAGCAGACCCCTCATAGGCCTCTTTGACAGCTGTAATTTTAAGCATACCGTTTTCTACCACAGCATTTACTGCGCGGTCTGTATAGTACTGTAACTCGTTGTTCCCCCAGCCGTTCTCACCTGTTCCAATGTCATAGCCCCATATTTCGCTATTTGGTGCTCCATCATCGTTAAACTCGTCGTGCATGGAAATGGTCTGAAATTGAGCTACTAACTGGGTTTCGTCAGGATTGCAACTCATAATAAGCGTAACACACGCAATCGCTATCCCAGAAAAGGATAGCCATTGCGGGATGTTAGATTTTAACTGATTTCTAAAATTCATTTTAATTATTGTTTATAAAAATACACATTGTCTAAATAAAAGTTTGTGAGATTGGAACCGTCATTTGTAAAAATAAATTGTCCAACCTTTGTACGAGGTGATAACGTCAATGGAATATCAACACTGCTCCATGCATTGGCTGCTAAATCAGCTGTATCAATGGTATATTCTTGCGTTATGTCATCTGAAGCAGTATCAATTCCATCAGGTCCAAAATCTTTAATAGTAATTTTAAGTTTAGCTCCTGCCGGGAATTCTCCTGGGACATAAACATCAAGATGTAAATGCGTCATGCTAGTTGTGTCAAGGGTAGGATCATCAAACTGATGCCCTACAAAATTGAAGTTTTCATAATTAAGGACTTCATTTCCTTGAACCGTGAAATCCGCTGATGTAGTGGTTTGCCACGGCTGCCAGTATCCATTATAGAATTTAATGTTAACATTTTCATACGCATCACTAAAAATGGAAATTACATCTGATGCTGCTTGAGTTGGCGTTGGTGCAAGTTCAAAGTCGCCTAAGGAGTTAATCGTCAATGAACCCTTAGCATCAATACCATTTTGGCTTGCTGTAATTTTTGCAGTTCCTTTGCTTAAAATTGTAATAGTCCCATTATCACTTACCTTTGCCACAGCAGGATCTGAAGTCTCAAAATTAAAATACCCTCCACCAGCATTAACATTAAGATCAGAACCATTTCCTAGATTAAATGTTACACCTAAATCTGAAGCATTCATTTCAACTGAATTAAATGAAGTAATTGTATCATCTTGACCATCAAAGATGTATGGTCTGGGCTGAGCAATGTTGCCTAATTTTTCGAATCGGATTTCGTCTATCCAAATGGAGTACCCCAAGCCGTTAGTACTTTGCGTACCTGCAGCAAAAGCAAACATCCCTTTTTCTTGCACCAACTTTGATGCATCAGGAAAAGGAATAGTATATTGCTTCCAAGCTGTTGATAAGGTCACATCACTTAAGTTAGCGGCATAAATATCTCCTTGAAAATTAGTTCCAAAACCTAACAAGCCCACTTCGGCAGTTGTAGATCCTTTAGCCCAAAACGTTAATGCATCATAGGCTGTTAAATCTCTTCCATTACCTCTATCCAAAAAGATTCCACCAATATAATTACCGTCGGGATCATTAGGTACAGGCACTTCTATACGGATAGAGGTGTTTCCTCTATACGCATCTCTTTCATCAATTCCAAAGCCATTAACATTGGCTCCTTCGGCAGGATCAAACGACACAAAAAATGCATCGGTGAGACCTACCGGAAAATCTGTAAATACTTCTGGAGTTAAAGGATACTTAGCTACTGCTATTTCATCCGAAAACCCACGTTCACAACTTACTGTAGTAGACAATATTGTTATAGTAGCAATTGCGAAATATGATTTAAACTTGAATATTTTCATTATAAACTATTTTATTATTTTCCAATATTAATGTGAACATACGTTCTGATTTCCCATTCTGTCCCGTTTGGAAATCCAACGGGGCTAATAATAGGCACTTGCGAAAACTCGGGCGTAGTATTAGGAGTAAAACGAGGAGAGTATTGATCTAAAGATCTCCACGTTCCACGGATACCAATTTGTGTGTTTGGCAACCCAAACCAATCTTGCTTTCCTAACGAAGTAGAAAGATCTACCATCAACTGCAATGGGTACGTAAGGTTAAAGTCACGGTGGTAGTCAAATGGACCCCAATCGTTTACTTTAACATGCGACATGAGTTTCATGTTTTTATAAATCATTCTAACATCGCCACCAAATCGCGTAATGGTACGCTCAGAGTCGCCGTTACCTTGTCCGTTTCCGTAGTAAAAATTACCAATCATACCAAGCTCAGGGCTAACTTTAGATACAATACGTGCATGTGCTTCCCAAAGATCCTCTGCAGGAGTACTTTGTCCAAAGGCAAAGAATTGACGATTGGCTAAGAAACCAATGTGTGCGTCTTGCGTTGTAGGAAGGTGCTTAAACACAAAGCCAGCACTCATGGCAAACTTAGCGTCTTCTACCACATCATTGTTCCACTCGTACATCCAAGTACCGGGGGTTGGGTCAAGCGTGAATAAAATTTCTGCGCCCATTGTTTCCCTGTTTCCGCCACGTACGGCAAATGGATCATCGATTACGTTACGTAATCTTCCTGGACCAAATGAGGTATTTGGCATAGGGTCAACCAATGGTTTTTGATACATGAAGTTTGGTGCAATTTGCAAGTTGCCCGTAAGGTAAGTAAATCCAGAAAGTACATTGGTCATGTTTCCACTACCAGAGTCTAACAGCTTCCATCCTGTAAAGGTTCTGGTTTGGTCAACACCCCCATTGGCAACTAAGCCCATGTAAGAGCCCTGTGCATACCAATTAAATCTACCTTTTTGATAGGTGATTTTAGCTTTAGCGCCCCAGTTGTCATCAGTATTAATTTTATCTACTAATATGGCATGCAGGTCATTGTCAGCCACTTGAAATGAGCTGCCATTTAATGGACTTCCACCCCAAATACCTCCAAGAGTGATGCCCACATTTCCAAATTTACGCTCAAATGCAATGGTTGCACGCTCGGTAGGGAAAGCTGGAATTACACCACTTCGTAGTTGGTTTTCGTCTAATACCCGTCTTCCGGTTTGGTCGTATTCAATATTGGTGGTAATATCTCTATGATATACTCCCGTTACAGTCCATTTTAAAAATTCTTTTGAATACTTTAAAAGGACAGTTGGGTTTGCACCCCACCATAATTGAGGTCCAAAAGCTGCTTTAAGTCCAGAAAGTGCACCTTTAGCATCAAGCTCGGCCCCTAAAATTTCACCATTGTAGATGTCTAGGTTAGGACCGTAAAAGGCTTGCGGATAAAGGTTAAAGATATCTCCTTCGTATGCCCAGTGATAGTGCCCCGTTCTGTAAAATCCCCTAAGGTCAAAGTTTTTAGCATTCCACTCAAATTCAGCATTGTACACCTGAACTCGGTTTAAATCGTTAATGGTTACTGTGCCATCTGGTGAAAGCATTTTTTGTGCTCTCCCTCTATTTTCATAGAAAATTTCATCAATAGGATTGTTTGCCACATTTCCTAAGACATTCACATTTACTTCGGCACGCATCCCTGGCGAAGGATTTCCTTCTACACCTACAAAAAACGATTCCATATGATCAAATCCAAGTTGGTCTGGGTAAGCCGTTTCATCAGGGTTTGGTGTGCTTGGAGTAGTTAGCAAACTACCACCAGTGTTGTATGATGTAAATTCTGCACGTAGATTGCTCAAGCGAACTTTTTCTCCTCCACCCAACGCAGCTTTATCGCTACGAGCGCGAAGTACAGCATCCATAATTTGAATGTTGTTAAAATGGTTTTCTACAAAAGCAGCATCAACACCCACTGCATAAGGATTTAGTGTGTGTGCTTCTTTCAGTGCGTAGTAAGCTGCTCTTGGATATAAATCATATAATCCACGTGCGTTGTTTGGTCCTTTAGCACAAATCCCGAACCACTCCTCATTCATATTATTTTGTCCAGGCTTGTAATCAAACTGATACCCACCGTTAGACCAAGATGCGTTGTTGTCATGAACTTCAAGGTTGTCGGTTTGCCCGAATTTCCACCAACCATCACTAAACTGGAACGTACATCCTCCAATAGAGTTGCCTGCTTTACCCAGTCCAGCGGCATTGGCGTAAATTTCTTCCCACTGTCCAACCATATATGTGGCTTGTGCCTTTTGGTCTTCTTGATTTGAAAGTGCATTAAACGCATCAGAGCCAAACTCGGTAAAGAGTACAGGCTTTCCGTATTCGTTTTTGACACGGTCAAATGTGTCGCCAAAAGAAATACCACGATACATGTTGGTACCATAAATATCAACGTCCATACATTCTTCTGCTATAATATCTAAGAATAGTAAATCCCCGTTACAAATCGCCACAGGGCGTGAGCCGTCAATTTCCTTGATGGCTTTTGCTGCGTCGTTCATAAGTTTGTACATAGGTCTTCCACGGTTTTCACCCACGGCTCTGCGTTGGTCTTCTTCGTCTGGGAAGTCTTCCGTTTCAGCACCAGCCCAAAACAAGCCGTAGTTGTTTTCGTTTCCTAACAAAAACATCAATAGTCCTGGAGTATTTTTATACTCCGCTGCAAGGGCAGTAACCTCAGACATTAAAAGTTCCTTTGCAGCAGGATTTGCGTAATCGGTAACAGGAACCCATGCGCCATCTAGCGTAAGGCCATAGCGTCCAAAAGAATGGTTTAAAATGGTATATATGCCATAATTTTCATAGATATATTGTATCCAGCGTGGCTGAATGCCTGTATAGGTTCTAATGGTATTAACCCCCATATTTTTGAGCAATCCCATTTCAGCATCAAGGGCTGCTATAATAAAGTCATCTGATTGATTCCATAAGCTAAAGGAATAGTTAGTTCCTCTTGGGAAGTAGTCCCAATTCATTCCATTTATCATGAAATCTTTTCCATCGACCACTAACTTGGTGTCGTTATTGATATTTTCTATCTGAACCTTACCAGATTGTGAAAAACCTGTTAAAACCGATAGGATAAACAATATATTAATTAATAGTTTGTTCATTGTTAAATTGATTTTGCCCAAATGTAGTAAGACACAATTGTTATATTGCAAAAATGCGTATATACAATATATATACAGCGCAAAAAAACAGAGCCGAAATTGTCAGTCTTACAATGAAAGAATATTCTGTATTAAATTTAGGTAATGTTGAAGTGCTATTTTTTTACACAATCCATATCGTTTTATATCTACACTCTTTAACAAAATGCTAAGAAGTGGCGCAACTTCTTTTGAGAATAAGTATTGTTATTTATGGAATGGAATCGTTTTATTAAAAAAACACCCCGTATATCAATTTGTAAGATAAACAGGGTGTTTTGGATGTTTTATTTTCTAGCTAATGTATATGACCACCAACCATCGCCGTAGTTAATGTCTATTTCTAAGGTATTACCATCTGCAGAAAGCTCAGCTAGATATGTAACCGAATCTGGCGCATCTGATGGACTCGTCAATTGGGTTGTGTTTGTAACCTTTGCCAACCCTAAGAATGCTCCTTTTCCATTGAGTGTAATTGTTCCAGCAGATGCATCGTATGTATAGGTGAAATCACCAGAATTATCGTGTGGGAAAACAGGTGCTCCACAAGCTTCAGGATCAGTCCCCTGCCATGGCTCTAACCAAGTGTCAGCCCCTAATACATTTTGGAATGATCCATCCGCATTAAATACATATTCGTCGTCAAA
>DLPY01000032.1:0-193 GCA_002478685.1 Flavobacteriaceae bacterium UBA7446 | reverse complement strand
AAATACATATTCGTCGTCAAACAAACACGCACGAGTCGTTACATCGGCAGCACCGTTTGACCACCAAGAAACATCGTTTTTGTTCGGACCAACTCCTAATGCGGCCGCTTCAGGAGCTAATACCCATGATCCTTGAACCCCAGTTGGAGGTACGTCTCTTACAAGCGTAAATGACCACCAACCACTTCCATAG
>DLPY01000058.1 GCA_002478685.1 Flavobacteriaceae bacterium UBA7446 | reverse complement strand
TTTAAGGGTGGTCCCACCTGGACTATAACCATACCTCCTTATTGCTGATTATCAGATAGTTACAAATCTTATTGGAACCCTTAGGGTTCCACCAAAAAGTGATTCCGCGGAATCACTTTTCTAATTTTTTTACAAAAATTTTAGTTAAATTGAAAATTAAAATAATATCCAATGAAGAAATTATTCTTTTTTTTATTTTCTTTTTTTTTAATTCAATTTAATTTCGGTCAGTCAGTAAGGAGTATCGAAATAGATACTTATAAATATATTGTTATTGACGAAATCATTGGAAAACACTCTGGAGAAATCCGAAGATTTTATGTAAAGAACCTCAAAAAGGGTGGGTATAATGTGGTTAATTTAAAAGAGCCATTAAAAAATTATGATTCTATGCCCCAAGATTTAGTTGATAATCCTGATTTGGCTTTATATCTAATTGCAGAAGAAGATGTTAGAGGGTGTTTTTATATTACCTCAAGTTTATTGGATTATAATGGGAATGTAAAATTAGTTCGTGAAGGGAAAAGTTGTGGGCTTTTATCATCTGGTATAAAAAAATCTATTTCTGGGTTAACCTCTTACAATTATAAATACAATTCTGAACTAAAAAGAAAAGGTCCTATCAAAAATAGGCTCATTAATGGTGAATGGGCCGGCAATGGTTCTGGTGTTATTATTTCTAAATCAGGACATATTATTACCAATCACCACGTTATTGAAGATGCCGATGAAATTGAAGTAGAGTTTATTTTAAATGATGAAGTTCAAAAATTTAATGCTGAAATAGTTCAGGTAGATAAAACAAATGATTTAGCTATACTTAAGATATTTGATATGAATTTTGATGGAGTTGATGAACTCCCCTACAACTTTAAGACAAGAAGTAGTGATGTAGGCACTAAAGTTTATGCTTTTGGATACCCAATGGCATTATCAATTATGGGTAAAGAGATTAAAGTAACAGATGGAATGATTAGTTCTAAAACAGGTTTTGATGGTAATATAACAACCTATCAAATTACTGCTCCTATTCAAGGTGGAAATAGCGGAGGACCATTGTTTGATGAAAAAGGAAATTTAATTGGCATTAATTCATCTGGCTTAAGAAAAGACGTTGCTGATAATGTAGCTTATTCTATTAAAACAAGCTACGTGTTGAACTTGATAGACATTCTTCCTAAATCAATAGAGCTGCCTTCAAACACTAAGCTTGAATCTTTACCACTTACTGAACAGATAAAAGAGATTTCCAAGTACGTGGTTTTAATTAAAGTAAAGTAAAATTTAGCTTTACTTCACCAAAAACGTAACCCCGGATTCAACCAAAAAGTGTATCCGCGAATACACATTTTATTATCTAAAATCAAAAGAAATGGAACCCCAAATGGAACCCAAAGGGATCTAAAAATAACTAACTCCCTGTTAATCAGGGAGTTAGCAGTGGTCCCACCTGGGCTCGAACCAGGGACCAACTGATTATGAGTCAGCTACTCTAACCAACTGAGCTATAGGACCTATGTGACGACAAAAGTAAGCAATATCCCACTTTTGTTTTAATCAAATCAAAGTATTTTATATTCGAGTAAACTATTTATATCTTCGCACAAAGCTTTTCTTATGTCACGATTTGTTCGTTTTTCGTTTTTTACTGGATTTATTTTAGGGGTTGTATGGTTTTTACTCGTTTTAAGCGCAGGATCTATTTTTGCAGGGCTTTTTTGGGGCATTATACCCGTGTGGTTTTGGGCTACTTACCAAAAACTAAAGCAACAACAAGCCGTAAGCCAAATTGAAGGAGTTGCCTCATATGCTGTCGTAATTTACGGAGGAATTTTGGCTCTTGTTGGGGTTTTGTTTGCCCTTGCTTCAATTGGTTTTATGGTAGCTGATGCTGAAATTATTCAGGCGGCACTTGAACAACAACCCAACTACGATGATTTTAGTGACGAGGAGCTAGAAAGCATTGGAGTAATCATGGAAATGCTCCCTGCTTTAATGCCCGCCATAACACTTGGTGTATGTCTTCAGTCTGTAGCGTATATTGGATATGGCCTCGCAGTAGTAAGAAATTACAGTCGCTAAACTTCAGCTTCACTAAAAGGCATCTGAGAATCAAATAATTTCTGAACTATTTGCTCCAACACATTTGCTGCTTGTTGCATATTTTCCTCTGAGAGATCTTCCTTTATCTTTCGAGGTGAAATTTTTTCGCCCACAAACTTAATTCCTTTATTGAGTTCTTTTAGAACAATAATTCCTGCATGATTCGCTTTCTGGCTAGGGTGAGTGGCGTTCCAAAGCATGGCATAAAACAATAGTTGGCGTGCTTGCCCAAGATCAGGGTCTGTAGCAACTAAGGACCAATCTGAAATGCCAACATTTCCTACTTTTCCCGTTTTATAATCCAGCACTCTAATTTTACCATTGTAACGGTCCACACGGTCTACCGTTCCTTTAATTTTGAAAGAATTGCTAACACCTGCTATGGTTAAAGAAGTTGTTAATTTTTGCTCAAGCGCTAATAATGTTATGGTATTTCCTTTTGCTATTTCTTCTTTTTCCATGGCAACAGCATGTTCTATATTCCGCTTGATTGCCTCAAATGCCAATACGTTTTTCCCCGAAATGTCATGTAGGTAAATCGCTTTTACCGCATTGTCAGCAACAGCTTCGATATTCTCTATCATTTCATTGCAATCCGCTTGTGTAAGTTGTTTCCCCACATAAGGGGTATAAAGTGCTTCCAGACAGTTATGAATTAACGTGCCATAAGTTTTATGCGAAAAAGAAGTTTCAAGCTCATCTTCCTCTCTTAATCCTAATAAGTATCGTTTATAAAACGCATATCCGTCTTTAACGAACAAATTTAATCCAGAGGGAGAAAAGCCTGCCTTGGCCAATTCCAGTAGCTTATCCATTACAGCAGCTGTTTTTGGAACACTTTTGTGGCTACTTGGCGGTGGTACAAACGGCACGTCTTGCGTATGCTCTTGCCAGTTGTGTGTTTCTGGACAATCAAATGCCCATTGTCTGATGAATCTACTGGGTTCACCCACTTGGATTCCATCTGTAGTGCCGTTATAGAACAGCTTAACATTTGAGGCGCGATACATAAGGCGATAAAAATGATAGGTAAATATAGCATCTTGCTCATCTTGGGTAGGCAACCCAAACGCTTTTTTTACTTCGTAGGGAATCCAAGAAGGCTGCTCACTTTTTCTCGGTAAAACTCCTTCATTAACACCTGCCATCAATACGTTATCAAAATCAATGGCTCTCGTTTCCAAGACACCCAGTATTTGTAGACCTTCTAATGGAGCGCCTACAAAATTTAGTTTTTGACCTGCACTCAACTGGCTATAAAGTTTGCAAAGCAAGGAAAACGTAAAGTCTTGATTTAGCCCTGTTACTACTTCTTTAATTTGGCTTAACATAACCATAAGCTTCTCAACGGCAAGGCTATATGATTGTCCTATTGCCTGACTTTGTTGCACGTCATAAAACAATGGTAATACGTCTAGCATATCGGCAACCCATTGGCGTGGTGTTCCGTTTGACCTAAATAAGCTATCTACTCTTGAGTGTGCCGCTTTGGGAACTAAGGCTTTTATAAAATCAGTATCTAAATAGCTTCTGTGGTCTTTTTTTGCCTGTTCCAACACTACGTCTAAACTAGACACCGAAGTTGAAAACAACGCCTTGGTTTCAGGCATGGAAAGAACGCTTTCTACATCAGCAAAATAAAAACCTTTATCCGTTTTACGATTTGCCATTTTTAGGAGTGCATTTACAAATATGGCCGTAGGGTGCTGATTGAGGGGAAAACCCATCGTAATATTCAGCTTATCAATTGAAGGGGGGAGCGCATATAACAAAGGCATGAGCAAAGACTCGTCGGCGAGCACTACTGCTGTTTTAGACCAATCCTGCTTATTGTCCATCTTGGCTAATAAATCGCCTATTTCTTTGGCCTGCCCTACCTGTTGCTGGACCTGAGTTACCTTTATGCTTTTGGGGTCGTAAAAATGATCATGAGCTTGATTAAAGGGCTGCTGTTTATACTCTGGCCAACTTGAAATATAGCTGCGAATAAAACTTCCTGCTTGATGTAGTTCATCGGCCAACATGTTTTTATCGATATCCCAAAAAACCTGTCCGCGGCCTTGAGTAAGTAACTCCCGAACAATAAAAGTTTCACTTGGATTTAAAGCATTAAACCCGCACAACACAAATTGCGTTTTTGTGTTATGCAGTAAAAAGGATTCCAATAGTTCGGTTGACATGCGATAACACATCCCGGGCGTTGTTTTACCGCTTTCTTCAAGGCGATGCATAAAGTCTTGATATATGTCTGGAAGTCGTTTCCAAAACGCGGTGTAATCCTGAATAATTTTGTCTTGTGCTTTTCCCCACGCCCTTATTTCGTGTAAAGATGACATATATGAAAAAAATTCCTCTCTGTCTACAAGATATTGATCTATAGTATTTAAGTCCTTAAGCAAGGGTGTGGACCAACCCAAAAAAGTTTCAAAACTGTTAGGCTTGTCCATTTTATCGATTGATGCACAATAGCTTTTATATAGTGCTTGTTGTTGCTCGAGGTCCGTCGCAGGTTTAAGCGTGCTTATAGCCACTACAAAGTCATCAATGCTGAAAGACTGTGGAAGAATAAGGGGGCCTTCAAGGGCTGCTGTAAGTTCTTTTTGCAAAAAGAGTTGTGCCCTACGGTTTGGCAAAACAAAGCACATGTTTCCCCAGTCGGGCTGTTGTGCTTTTACTGTTTGCACAACGTTTCCTAAAAAAGAATTCGCCATGCCCTAAAATAAAAAAACGCGGTGGAATCACCGCGTTTTGTTTATGTTATTAATGTTATTATGCTTAGTTCACTACTTTGAACTCAACACGACGGTTAATTGCACGGCCTTCCTCAGTGTCGTTACTTGCTTTTGGCATCGACTCACCAAATGCTTTAGTAGTTAAACGATCTGCATCAATGCCAACGTTTACCAAATAGTCTTTAATAGAATTAGCACGATTGTTAGACAATGGGTTGTTGAAAGACTCTTCACCTGTATTGTCTGCGTGACCTTCAATGCTAATAGCTGCGTCATTGTTAGCCAATAATACTTTGATTACTATTGAAAGACGTTGAACATCAGTAGAGTCAATATTATACTTTTCTAAGTCAAAGTTAATATCGTAGTCGCCCAACATAGAAAGTGGGTATTCTGGACAACCATTGTTAGATGCAGGGCCAGCTACTGCGGGACACTCATCATCCTTATCTGCAACACTGTCGCCGTCTGCATCTGGGCAGCCATTCATGGCTTTGCTACCCGCTGCGTTAGGACAATCATCTGCTGCATCTGTGATACCATCGCCGTCAGCGTCTGGACAACCATTCAATGCTGCAACACCAGCTACGTTAGGGCAAGCATCGTCTGAGTCTTTAATACCATCACCGTCTGCATCTGGGCAGCCGTTAAGTGCAGCCAAACCAGCTGTCATTGGACAATCGTCATCACTGTTTTTGATGCCATCGCCATCGTCGTCTGGACAGCCGTTGAGGCTTTCTAACCCTGGAACCTCTGGGCATTCGTCAACACTGTCTTTAATACCGTCTCTGTCCGTATCACCATCGCCAAAAGCAAACGTAAAGCCTGCAAGATGTTGAATGTGGTGACGTCCACCGTCTCCATTGCTGATTAAACCGTCCAATTCTTTCGTAAAAATCTTGTATGTAGACTTAATTGAAAGTCCAATGGACTTGCTAAACCAATAATTGATTCCTGCGCCTGCATAGACAGATAAAAAGTCTTCTGTATTCGTTGAAACGCCTGAAAGGCCTCCCACATAACCTAAGCCAGCACGAAGTGTTGGCTCAAACTTACCTAAATCAATCACTTCTCTAGAGGATAATGATGTGCCCAAGTCTAAACTATAGTACAAATCATCCTCACCTGAAATACGTTCAATGTTATTAAGCGTCCCTGCTAGATCAACAGAAAATCCTGATCCAATATATCTTGAAATTTGTAGATAAGAAAAGTTTGTGGAAAGACTCAAGTCTTCTTCTATAAAGCTTCCCGTTTGCAATAAATCAACTGCGTTAGTACCAACTGTTACGCTCCATGGGTTAGTATCATTCTGTGCATTCAAAGCCGAAGAAAACACTGCCAATAGGCATAAAGTTAATATGTAATTTTTCATGTTTGTAGATTAATAATTTACACAAAAGTACTAAACTTCTTTGAAAACAAGGTTTTTTCCGCAGTAAACTAGTAGTTTTTGTTTAACATTAAGGCCTTGATGTTTTAAGCATGTGGCATATTCTTCAAGCTGATTTGCATGACTCTCGTAGTAATGACCCGTCTTATAATCCAGCAATAAGACATTTTTCTCTTGGGTGATAACAAATCTATCGGGACGCAATAGTTCTCCGTGTGCAGCAAAAAGGTCGCGTTCTTTGTAAGGTGTATTGGCTGGGTCGAAATAAACTGCAAGTTGTTCGTGACATACCATCTCTTTTGTGCTTTTGAATAATCGTTCGTATTGTGTTTTTCCTAGCCGCTCTTTTGCTTTGGATTGACTGAGAGCGCGATCCAAATCTTGTGGAACATCTACAAGCGCCATAACCTCGTGAAGTACGGTTCCAAAAAGTACTTCTATTGATTGGACAGACCTTTCTGCAACAACACTTGTTGCCTGAGCTAGATTAAATGTAAAAGGCGTTGTCATCTCGATTAAACCTGTTGTTACGGTCGCTTGATTTGACCGTGTGCCATAAGTAACCTCCTCTTGGTCTTTTAACTCCGGTATAGCTTGTGCAAAAATATCTGGAAGACCTTTGGGCATAGTTTCTGTATTTCCTTTTCGAGTGATGATGTGAAGTTCTTCTATGGGCCTTGTCATTCCTACATAAAGCGTATTCAAGGTGTCCATAAAAGATTGGGCATAATAGGTTTCGTAAGCTTGCTTAGCCCTTTCTCCAAGCTTAGAAAGGCTTTGAGATATGGGCAGCAGCATTTCTTTGAAGGGTGTATATGCTCCATCAGGAAGTGGAAACCATGCCAAGTTATTGTTGCCTTCAATCCATTTGCTGTCCGAAAACGGCAGAATAACTACTGGAAATGCCAAGCCTTTTGCCTTGTGCGTGGTCATGATTTTAACTGCATTTCTGCTTTCGGGCGGTCGAACGGTCCAGTTGTCCTTATTTAGATCCCAATGTGAAATAAGTTCTGTTGGGGTGCCTTGTCTATTGCCTTGCCATTTTAACACTTCATCTAAAAAGGCTTGAATATGTGCTGTCAGGTGTGTTGTCAGCGAAAGGGCCCACACAGCATATTCTAAAGCAGCATAAATGGGTAATTGGTTGAACGTTCTCAGATCAAACTTTTGGTTCGACAATGACAAAAGCGTTTGTCTTAGAGGTTGTTGTATTTGATGTGTTGTCCATTCAAAAGGATTGGGCTGTAAAAGGGCAAAGTGTTCTAAAATAGCATAGCGATTAATCTTGCTTTTGGGTGCTACGCGCAATTTTACAAGATTTATTAAAAACTGAACCTCTGGGCTTTGTGATACAAGCAACGACTCCGAAGATGTGATTTGAATTCCTGCTTCTGTAAGAGCCTTAGCAATCTGTACGCCTTGCTTATTTTTTCTAACCAAAACGCAAATGTCTTGGAGGTCGTAGCCTTGATCTAAGCAATCTTTGACACGTGCTAGTGCTTGGGCTTGATATGCCGCCATACGTTCTTCATTGTTTTTTCCTTCTACAGTTGAGACCGTAACATAGCCTCCCGCTTTGCTGTTCGATTCTTGGTTACACGATGTTGCATAAAGTTCCTGCTGAGAGGGCAAGGGCAAAAAAGCAGAAGCTTTGGTAAAAAAATCATTGTTAAAACAAACAATATTAGGCAGGCTTCTAAAGTTTTTTGGTAGGCTTTTAACTTCAGGGGTAATGGTAAAAGGAACCTCTTTATTGGTCAAGGCCATAAACTGCTCTGGGTAGCCTCCGCGCCATCTATATATAGATTGCTTTGCGTCGCCCACCAAGACCAAAGAACCTTGGCGTTCGCTGTCTTCCAAGGCATGTGAAAACAACGGTTGGAGGTTGGCCCACTGTAAAGAGGACGTGTCTTGAAATTCGTCAACAAAAAAATGTTGAAAGCGTACACCAAGTCGTTCAAACATAAAATGAGTATCCGTATCTATAATAGCGTCTGAAATTAGTTTGTTAAAAAATCCCAACAACTGATTGTTTCGTTCTATTTGTAAGACCGACACTCCCTGCCCAATATGCTGCAAAAGCGACAGTGGGACCACATTCCTGAGTAGTAACTTTAACAAAACAAGCTGTCGCCAATATTTTGTGTATGCTTCTATAAGCGCTATCACCCTGCCTTGAATGCTGTCAAATGTGTCTTGCTCTTGCTCTGTGGCACTCTTTTTTAAAAACGTTCCCGTTTCAAGACTTTTAGATAGGGTCGCGCTGAGCATTTCCTTTGGCCATTTACCTTCTGCCAATTGCCTCAACAGATTAATTAATGATTCATATGGAAAAAGCGATGGCGAGATTTGTAAATCCTCAAATATTAGAAGTATTGCTTTTGACTCAGCTTGAATGGGAGTCAATATGGTTTCTATTTGTGTTTTTAATTTCTGTTCTAGGTCAACAAAATCTTTAATTGGCAGAACTTCCAATTCTGCCAGCGACTGCATATGATTCTCGTTTAAATACATTTGGGCAATAATATTTAACTCTTTGGTTACATCCCAAGATTTCAAATCATCTGATTTTTGCAAAACATAATTCACCAGTACCTCCGTCAGCGCTTTGTCCTCTCCTGTTTTACTGAGTACTTGCTCTACCACTTCAGCCATAAATGACTTGCCATCTAATGCCACTTCAAAACGCGCATTAATACCTAAGTCAAGGGCAAACGTTCGAATAATTTGATGCGTTAATTTGTCAATAGTAGATACATTTAGCTGACCAAAATGATGTAGTATATAGAGATATGCTTTTTTGGTGCGTTGATGTAATTCGCCAGGAGATATCGCGCAAAGTACCACAAGTTCCTTAAACATTTCATCTTGCTTGGCGGCATTAACCCCTGACGCAAAATATTCTAACTTTTCTAAAATCCGCTGCTTCATTTCTTGTGCAGCTTTATTTGTAAACGTAATAGCAAGTAATCGTTGCACCTGATTTGGATATGAGGTGCTCAGCAGTCTATACAAAAAAGAGCGCACAAGGGTATGTGTTTTGCCCGACCCAGCAGAGGCGTTGTAGATAATAAACGAAGATTGTGATGTCTTGGGCATGTAGCGTTCTAAAAGTCTATATTAAATATAGGAATATATGCCTAAATTTGTGGAAATTAAAATATATAAAAATGGCTTTTGAACTTCCTCCCTTACCCTATGCATATGATGCATTGGAACCACATATTGATGCGCGCACCATGGAAATACACCACGGCAAGCACCATAATGGATATACAACAAAACTAAATGCTGCCATTGAAGGCACTTCACTTGAAGGTAAGAGCATTGAAGAAATCTTATTTGGATTAGAGATGAACAACGCTGCCGTTCGCAACAATGGCGGAGGCTATTACAACCACTGTTTGTTTTGGGAGGTAATGGGTCCAGATGCAGGAGAAGTGTCTGATGAGCTTACTAAGGCAATTAACGATGCCTTTGGTTCCTTTGATGGCTTTAAAGATGCTTTTTCTAAAGCTGCAACTACTCAATTTGGTTCAGGGTGGGCATGGCTTTGCGTACATGCAGACGGTAGTTTGGAAGTTTGCGCTACGCCAAATCAAGACAATCCACTCATGCAAAGCGTCAGCTGTGGCGGCACGCCTGTGCTTGGATTGGACGTTTGGGAGCATGCATATTACCTAAATTATCAAAACCGCCGTCCAGATTATATTGAAGCTTTCTTCAATGTTGTGAATTGGACTGAGGTTAGCAAACGTTATGCATCACGCTAATAATCAGCGAGTTATCTAAACAAAAAAGAGGGCTTTTTGCCCTCTTTTTTTGTATAAAATAAAAAAGGTGGAAAGAATCCACCTTTTTTGCCCCAAATCTTACCATGAACTTAACCTACTTATGTTATGGCTCTGCTAATATACGAACTCATTTCACATTTCAAAATAAAAACGAAAAAAATAACATTTTTATTTAAATTTAATACGCACGCTCTTTTTTTCCCTCGTAGAAATTCATGTATGCTCTGTTTACAACCTTGTTCCCGCCTGGGGTTGGATATGCCCCCGTAAAGTACCAATCGCCCATATTGTGCGGGCAAGCTTCGTGCAAATTGGCTACTGGCTGAAAAATAACATCAATATCTGCATTGATTTCGTCCGTGCTAAGCATGGTTGCAATTTTTTCTGAAATCTGATCGTCCGTAAATTGATCATAAAGCAACGTTACATGGTTTTGAATTTCGTGTGTTTCTTTTTCCATGTCTGCTTTTGCGCATTGATACACTTCCTCTAATTGATGTGTTTTATTGTGGTCTTCAAGTAGAGCTAACATGGCTCTGAAAGCAATCAAGTCTTCCAGTCGTGCCATATCTATGCCGTAACAGTCGGGGTATCTAATTTGAGGTGCGCTAGAGACAACTGTGATTTTTTTGGGGTTTAATCTGTCTAAAATGCGCAAAATGCTTTTTTGAAGCGTTGTACCCCGGACAATACTGTCGTCTATAATAACTAAGTTGTCGTTCGGTTTTACAGATCCATATGTAATGTCATAAACATGCGCAACCAAATCATCTCGGCTGCTATCTTCAGTAATAAAGGTGCGCAGTTTTACATCTTTTATAGTAACTTTTTCAATACGTGGTCTTGGAGACAACAGTACTTTAAGTCGTTCAGGAGATAAGTTGGGCTCCTTTAATATCGCTGCTTCAGACTCTTCCATCATAAAGTCTTGTACGCGCTCAACCAAGCCATAAAAAGAGGTTTCAGCCGTGTTGGGTATATATGAAAATACAGTGTTTTGTAAATCTCCATTTATGGACTCGTGTATTTTTGGAAAAAGCAATCGCCCTAATGCTTTGCGTTCTTTGTAAATATCGGCATCATTCCCCCTTGAAAAATAAATCCGCTCAAACGAGCAAGCACGCCGTTGCGAAGGAGGATTAATTTCCTCATGAACAACTTTCCCTGACTTCTTTATGATAATCGCAGAGCCAGGTAAAACCTCTTTGACCGCATCAATAGACACATTAAAAACCGTCTGAATTGCTGGGCGCTCAGAAGCAACCACCACCACTTCATCATCTTGATAATAAAATGCAGGGCGAATTCCCGCAGGATCACGAAACACAAAAGAATCTCCGTGACCTAACATGCCTCCAATAACATAGCCTCCATCCCAGTTTTTAGATGCTTTGCGCAAAATTTTTGCAATGTTCAGGCGATTTGCTATCTCTGGTGAAGCCGCTTTTTTATCAAAGCCTTCGGCTTTCAGTTTTTTGTAGAGCTTGGAAACCGAATCGTCCAAAAAGTGTCCGATTTTTTCCATTATTGTAATGGTGTCCGCTTTCTCTTTTGGATGTTGTCCAAGGGTTACCAGGTTGTCAAAAAGCTCGTTTACATTGGTCAGGTTAAAATTTCCGGCAACAATTAGGTTTCGGTGCACCCAATTGTTTTGACGTAAAAATGGATGTACACTTTCTATAGTGTTTTTCCCAAACGTTCCATATCTAAGGTGTCCGAGCATCACCTCACCAACATATGGAAAAGCAAGTTTTAACTCTTGCGAAGAAGCAACAGGCGTTTTGAGTGATTGCTCGACGCCATTAATACGCTGATTTATTTTTCCGAAAATATCTTTGATGGGCTGCTGCTCCGACGAACGCACTCGACTCATAAACCGTTCGCCAGGCGCCATGTCTAGTTTTATACTAGCAAATCCCGCGCCGTCCTGTCCGCGGTTGTGCTGCTTTTCTAGCATCAAATACATTTTTTGAAGCCCATAAAATGAGCTTCCGTATTTTTCCTTGTAATAGTCTATGGGTTTGAGTAGCCTAACAAGGGCTATTCCGCATTCATGCTTGATGGCATCACTCATTGCACAAAATTAAATAAAATTACAGTTAGTTTCATGGCTTATGTAGTTATCGTTCTCAAACGCTCAAGCTTTTGGAGTTGGGCTAAAAAATCTTCTTTACTCGATTCCACCAAACCCGCCGTGCCCATGGCGCTAACACAAAGTGATGCTGCTGCCGTGCCATGCAAAACTCCTTCTTTTATAGTGTGTGCAGTGCTAGATTGTTGTGCTGCCAAATAACCCGAAAGTCCACCTGCAAAGCTATCACCTGCACCTGTTGGGTCAACCACTTTTTCTAACGGAAGTGCAGGAGCATAAAACGGATCGCCTTTATAAAACACCAGCGCGCCGTGCTCTCCCTTTTTAATGATAACATATTCCGGGCCCATTTTATGAATGGTTTTTGCTGCCAAAACCAAATTAGTTTCTCCACTCAACTGGAATGCCTCTTCGTCGTTTATAGAAATAATGTCTACTTGCTTTATTTCGTTCAAAAGTGCAGGAAGTTGCAAATCCATCCAAAAATTCATGGTATCCAAAAGCACGGTTCGATTTGGGTTTGGCGTAAGCTGATCCAACACTTTTTGTTGCACATTGGGGTCTAAGTTGCCAAGCATTACAACCGCTGCGTCGCGATACTTTTCGGGAACAATTGGATTAAATTCCGCCAATACGTTTAGTTGCGTATCAAGGGTGTCGCGCTTGTTCATGTTGTCGTGATATTTGCCTTTCCAATAAAACGATTTCCCTCCGCGCACTTGCTCAACACCCGAAATGTCGATACCTCTGTCCGTGAGCAAATTCAAATGTTCTTTCGGAAAATCTTCTCCTACAACCGAAACGGCTGCGATGTCGGCTTCGGAGTATGCCGCCGCTAGCCCAATGTATGTAGCTGCGCCACCTAAAATTTTTCCAGATTGTGCAGTGGGTGTACTAATCTCATCGAAAGCCATTGTACCAACGACTACTAATTTGTTGTTTTTCATGTTGTGCTTTTAATGTAACCTGTGTCTTGTTTTTTGTTTGGTTGTTTGGATGCAGCAACCGCTAGCTTGTCACAACGTTCGTTTTGTGGATGGTGATTATGCCCTTTAATCCAATTAATTTTTACTTGATGTTGTCGGTAAATTTTGAGAAATCGCACCCATAAATCTTGATTTTTATGCTTTTTAAATCCCTCTTGTTCCCATCGCATTACCCATTTTTTTTCCACCGCATCGCAAACGTATTTGGAATCCGTAAAAACAGTAACATCTAAAGGAGATTCTTTTAGCAGTTCCAGCCCAACGATTACCGCCAAAAGCTCCATACGATTGTTTGTGGTGTGCTCAAACCCTTCTGCAAACTCTTTTTTATAATCTTTTCCTGGTAATTCCAAAATCAACCCATAACCCCCTGGTCCGGGGTTTCCGCTTGCTGCGCCATCTGTGTATAATTGAACTTGTTTCATGTGTTTTGTAGCAATTTTTGAATCTGCGGAGCAAAATGCGCATGTTCAAGGGCGTGTGTTTTTTGTGCTATATCTGCTTTTGTATCTGTTGGTTTAACAGTTGTTTTAGCTTGAAAAATGATTGAGCCTTCGTCGTAGTGTTCATTTACATAATGAATGGTAATGCCCGTTTCTTGCTCGTTATTTGCTACAATCGCCTCAAAAACATGTCTCCCGTACATCCCTTTTCCACCATATTTTGGCAATAATGAAGGGTGTATGTTGATGATTTTATTCGGAAACGCTTTTATGAAAGAAGGGGGTATTTTCCATAAAAACCCTGCCAACACAATTAACGCTGGTTTTTGCTCTAGAAGCTCAAACAACACTTTCTTTTGGAAAGTGTTTCGGTCAAAAACTCGAGTAGCTACTCCTAGAGCCTCCGCGCGGCTGATAACACCTGCTTTAGAAATGTTTGTATAAATTTTGCTTACCGATATTTGTTTACTATCAGCAAAATAAGAGATTATTTTTTCTGCGTTTGAGCCAGAACCAGAGGCGAAAACAACTATTGTTTTCAAAGTGTTTTAAATTTTAGATAAAAATACACATTTAAACTCGCATTTGTTTCACTTCTAAAGGAAGCATTTTTTTAAATAAAACTCTGTGAACAGTAAAGTTTTTCTATTTTTGTCCGAAACATTAAAACCAAAATTATGTCTGATATTGCATCACGTGTAAAAGCCATTATTGTAGATAAACTAGGCGTTGACGAAAATGAAGTAGTTGCTGAAGCTAGCTTTACAAACGATTTGGGCGCAGACTCATTAGATACAGTAGAACTTATTATGGAGTTCGAAAAGGAATTTGATATTCAAATTCCTGATGATCAAGCAGAAAACATCGCAACTGTTGGTCAAGCTATTCAATATATAGAAGGAAGTAAATAATCATTTTTCATGCTTAGGCGGCGCGTTGTCGTTACAGGAATTGGAGCATTAACCCCCATTGGAAATACCCGAGATGCATATTGGAATGCGCTTGTGGCAGGGACTAGTGGTGCTGCTCCCATAACCTATTTCGACGCTTCAAAATTCAAAACCCAATTTGCGTGTGAGGTGAAAGGTTTTGACCCGCTCGTATATTTTGACAGAAAAGAGGTGCGTAAAATGGATCGTTTTACGCAATACGCCATAGTGGCTGCCGATGAAGCGGTACAAGACGCAGAGCTCAATCTCGACACCCTTGACAAGTCAAAAGTTGGTGTCATTTGGGGTTCTGGAATTGGGGGGTTGGAAACCTTCCAAAACGAAGTGCTGAATTTTGCAGATGGAGACGGAACACCACGATTCAATCCATTTTTTATCCCAAAAATGATTGCAGATATCGCTCCTGGAATGATTTCGATTAAGTATGGCTTTAGGGGTCCAAATTTTGCAACCGTTTCGGCTTGTGCCTCTTCTGCAAATGCCATTATCGATGCGCTAAATTATATCCGTTTAGGCTATGCCGAAGTAATGGTGACTGGAGGTTCCGAAGCAGGTGTAACCAAAGCAAGTATTGGTGGGTTTAATGCAATGCATGCACTATCAACACGAAATGATGATCCAACAACAGCATCCAGACCTTTTGACAATGACCGTGACGGATTTGTGATGGGCGAGGGTGCTGGTGCGCTAGTTTTGGAAAGCCTTGAGCATGCACAAGCTCGCGGCGCAACTATTTATGCTGAGCTTGCGGGTGGCGGCTTATCTGCAGATGCGCACCACATTACGGCGCCTCACCCTGAAGGGATTGGCGCAACGAGTGTAATGGAAAGTTGTTTAGCAGATGCGGGGGTGGCTGCTTCTGATATTGATGCCATCAACATGCATGGTACGTCTACTCCGCTTGGTGATGTAGCTGAAACAAAAGCATTAAAAGAGGTGTTTGGAAAGCATTTATATTCAATGAATATCAACTCTACCAAATCCATGACGGGACATTTGCTTGGTGCTGCTGGTGCGGTGGAGGCCATTGCGTCTATCATGAGCATAAAACATGGAATTGTTCCACCAACCATTAATTACAGTACTGCCGACGAAAATATCGACTCCAAAATCAACTTTACCTTTAATACTGCTCAAAAAAGAGACGTATCCATGGCCATGAGCAATACCTTTGGCTTTGGTGGGCATAACGCTTGCGTTTTGTTTGCTAAAATGGATTAATATGAGGCTTCAGCGGTTTTTGCGATCTGGACGTTCCATCAAGCAAGAACCATTGTTCACTGTCGTTAAAGACATCACTGGATTTTTTCCAAAAGATTTATCGCTTTATACCCGAGTGTTTACACACACCTCTATGGAAGAAACTGACGCAGAGGGAAAAAAGATAAATTATGAGCGGTTGGAGTTTTTGGGTGATTCGGTGTTAAACACCATTGTTGCAGCGCATTTGTTTAAAGAGCTTCCTCAAAATAGCGAAGGCTCGCTAACGCTAATGCGCTCCAAAATTGTACGCCGTGATTTTTTAAATCAAATTGGCGAAGGGCTAGGGCTAATCCATCATCTAGCTTCAAATGTGCCGCAAGAAAACTATGGCTCTGATGTTCACGGAAACTTGTTTGAGGCACTTGTTGGTGCGGTTTATTTGGATTGTGGTTTTGATGCTTGTGCAGCGTTTGTACACAAATGTATGATTACACCACACGTTGATTTAATCAAACTTCACAACAAGGTCTTAAGCTATAAAAGTCTTTTAGTGGATTGGTTTCAAAAAAAGCGATTGCGCTATAAGTACGATGTAGTAAGCGATAACGGTGCCGAAAAAACAACTTATTATAAAGCAAAGCTTTGGTTAGACAATAAGGTAATCGCCACGGCTAGAGCAACCAACAAAAAAAAGGCAATTGAAAAGGTTTCAAAGCGTGCGTATTTTCAATTTCAAAATCAAATAAAGTCTATTCAAAGTAGACATTAAGTATACATTATGTTGACTCTAACATACTATTTGTTCTGTTTTTGTAACTTATATTAGCTTTATTAATGATTACTCATAAACTTGACTTTGAGCCAGAAGTACACGACCAAGATTTCATTTATGTACACACTTCGCTTCCAACATATTTATTTGTTTTCCAGCTTAACAGACTCCTTGGGCTATCGCTTTTTAGAAATAAAGAAGATATCTCGCTCAGTAGTGCACACCATAGGTTTGCGGTTTATGAATACCAATGTGATGTTATGCAACAAGTCTGGCGCGTGATTGAAAATCATTTTAATACAACTAAAGCCGAATCTGAAAACAGCCTTTTTACTCTGAGCGAACAACGCTTTTGCTTGTTCCCTGAGTTGGAACAAACCGACTTGTTGATTTGCGTAAACGGCCTTTCTGATGCTGTGCTAAAAAAAATTACGACTATTAGACGTGTAATTTCGTGCTATCGCCTGCCAAAAAAACTAAACAATATAAAAGAACAACTTACCTTTTAACAATGAGAAAAATTAAAAAGACTAAAATTGTGGCTACACTAGGGCCTACATCTTCTACCCGAGATGTTATTGAGGAAATGATGCTCAATGGTGTTAACGTGTTTCGAATCAACTTTTCTCACGCAAATTATGAAGATGTTATAGAGCGCATTCAAATTATACGTGAGCTCAATGTGGAACTTGGCTTTCATGTGGGCATACTTGCCGATCTACAAGGGCCTAAGCTTCGGGTGGGAAAGATGGCGCCCGATACTTTTTTGGAGAATGGGCAAGAAGTGCACTTTACCACGGAAAAAATTGACGAAGGAACGGCAGAAGCCATATATATGAACTACAGCCAATTTCCAAAAGATGTAAGCAAGGGCGAGAGTATTCTTTTGGACGATGGGAAGCTTATTTTTGAAGTCGTTGAAACAGACAAAAAAACAAATGTAACGGCTAGAGTTATTCAAGGTGGAGTGTTAAAGTCCAAAAAGGGCGTAAACCTGCCTAACACCAACATTTCGCTTCCCGCACTGACAAAAAAAGACGTTAAGGATGCCGTTTTTGCCATTGAGCAAAATGTAGATTGGATTGCTTTATCCTTTGTGCGTCACAAGCAAGACGTTGAAGATTTACGGAATCTGATTAAAGAACATAGTGAATACGAAATTCCTATCATTTCTAAAATCGAGAAGCCCGAAGCGCTTGTCAATATCCAAGAAATCGTAAAGGCCAGTAACGGACTAATGGTAGCACGGGGCGATTTGGGGGTGGAAGTTCCTGCCGAAGAAGTACCCCTGGTACAAAAAGAGCTGGTACGACTCGCTAAGCTTGCCCGAATTCCCGTAATTGTGGCCACACAAATGATGGAATCTATGATTGATGGGCTCACACCTACACGTGCCGAAGTTAATGATGTTGCTAACTCTGTCATGGATGGTGCAGACGCAGTTATGCTTTCAGGAGAAACCTCTGTTGGAAAATATCCCGTTGAGGTGATTCAAACCATGCGTAAAATTGTCGTCAGCGTAGAAAACTCTCCTCATATTCAAGTGCCTCTTAGTGCTCCGCAAAACAAAAACGACCGTTTTGTTACCAAGTCGGTGTGTTACCACGCAGCTACCATGGCTAACGAAATTGAGGTAAAAGCCATTTGTACGCTGACCAATAGCGGCTATACCGCGTATCAAATTTCTGCCTGGCGGCCAAAAGCCTCCATTTTAGTGTTTACTTCAAACAAGCGCATTTTGACGCAACTCAATCTTATTTGGGGAGTAAAGGGGGCTTTGTACGAAGGCAATGGATCTACAGATGACACGGTAAAAGAAGTCAATCAAATTGCCAAAGAAAAAGGCTATGTGGTTGAGGGTGATTCCCTTATCAATTTGGTGGCAATGCCCGTTGCCAATCGCGGCATGGTGAACACCTTGCGCGTATCAACAATCTAAAAGCGAAAACGCAATTGTTTCTTAATAGGGGTATGTTGTTTTTCGTCTTTAAAATTGGATAGGGATACCCCCAACAAACGTACCGAGTCTTGTAATTCTTCTTGATACAGTAGTTTTTTTGCTTCCTCCAAAATTAGACCCGCATCTGAAACATATGACTGTAGCGTCTTGCTGCGTGTTTGTATCACAAAATCGGCATATTTTATTTTGAGGGTAATCGTTTTTGCTGCTACTTTCTTTTTACCCATGCGCTTTTGTAGGGCTGAAACAATCTCCGCCAAGCGTTCTTCCATATAAATTTCACTTGAAAGGTTTTTTGAAAAAGTGCGCTCCGCCCCTACCGATTTTGCAATACGCGTAGGCTTTACTTCGCTCGTGTGAATGCCCCGCACAACGTGGTAATAATACGTGCCCGACTTACCAAATTTTTCTGAAAGTTCATCTAAAGTTCGCTTTTTTAAATCTGCACCCGTGTAAATCCCCAACCGATACATTTTGTGGGCGGTTACTTTTCCAATACCGTGAAACTTCCGGATGTCCAACGCCTCCATAAAAGACAACACTTCCTCAGGGGGGATGGTTTTTTGTCCGTTAGGTTTGTTATAATCACTTGCCACTTTTGCCAAAAATTTATTGATTGATATTCCAGCAGATGCCGTGAGTTGGGTTTTTGTGTGGATTTTGGCTCGGATTTCAGTCGCAATTTGCGTTGCCGATACCATTCCCTTTTTGTTTTGGGTAACGTCTAAATAGGCTTCATCTAACGAAAGTGGCTCAACCAAATCGGTGTACTCATAAAAAATCTCCCTAATTTTTTCCGAAACCTCTCTGTAGCGAGCCCCATTAGACAACACAAAAATCAAATTTGGGCAAAGCTTTTTGGCTTGCCTCCCAGACATGGCACTGCGCACTCCAAAGGGCCGTGCTTCATAACTTGCTGCAGCAACAACACCTCGTTCAGAGCCTCCGCCAACCGCAATGGGTTTGCCCCGAAGCTCGGGGTTATCCAACTGCTCTACTGAAGCATAAAAAGCATCCATATCAATGTGGACAATCTTACGAATGGGAAAATCCATACGTAAAAATAAAGGTTTGGCTGCGTTATTAGTACTTTTGGTGTATGGAAACACAACGACAGAAAAAAATCAATGCGCTGTTGCAACAAGAAATCACAGCGCTGCTGCAAGGCGCCATTCGTGCGCAAGGCGTAAAAAACTTGGTGCTTTCCGTTTCCAAAGTCAGCATTACCGTTGACCTTAGTGTGGCAAAAGTGTATCTCTCCATTTTTCCACATAACAAAGCCAAAGAAATTCTAGAAGGAATTCAAGGGAACAAAAATGTGTTGAAACACGATTTGGCACAACACCTACGCAACGATTTGCGCAAGGTTCCCGATTTAATTTTTTACTTAGACGATTCGCTTGAATACATCGATGCGATTGAAGCTTCCCTTACTCGAAAAAATGACCCTTTGAAAGAATAACATGCGCTTTACTCGCTTGCTTGCGTTACGCTATACGTTTGGACTACGAAAAAAAGTGGCGGTTACGCTAATCAGTCGCTTTGCGGCTTTTGTGGTGGGGGTTTCTGTGTTTGCCTTTTTCATTGTGTTGTCGGTGTTTGGTGGGTTGCGGCAATTTGGATTGGAATTTACCCACGCATTTGACCCAGATATTTATATCGAATCTACCTCCGCCGAACTTTTTGACATTAACGATAACGCGCTTAAAGCCGTGCACCAACATCCCGCTGTTGAGGTGGTTTCCGCTGCCCTCTCGCAAGAAATGATGCTGCGCTTTAAAGACCGCACTGCTTTTGCCAACATCATTGGTGTGGATAGCTTATTTAGCAAGGTGGTTGCGGGAGAAACCATGGTGGGCGAATGGGTTTCCCCCGATGCCTACGATCTTGTGTTGGGTATTGGCGTGTTGTCGCAGTTGGATGGCGCAGCCTACGATCACCCTGAAGGAGTAACGCTTTTAGTGCCGAATCAAAAACACAAAAGCGTCCTCAGCCAACAATCTTTTCGAACGCAAACAGCATTTGTGCGGGGGGTGTTTCAGCTTGGCGAAACCGTAGACGAAACCACTGCTTTTGCGCCTCTTGCTTTAGTGCAAGGGCTTTTGCGAATTTCACCCGAAAAAGCTTCTGCTTTATATGCAAAGCTTACGCCGCAAGCCAATGACCATAAGGTGCAAGAAAGCCTTCAGCAAGCCTTAGGTAGTAACTACCGCGTGCTAACCAAAATAGGTCGCAACCCTGCATTGTACAAAATGCTCCAAACAGAACGGGTAGCCGTTATCGGAATTCTCTCGCTTGTGGTACTTATTTCGTTGTTTAATGTGGTGGGTGCCATCATCATGACAGTTTTGGAAAAGAAGGAAAACATTAAAACCCTTTACCAACTGGGTGCGCCCATAGGGGCATTACAGCGAGTATTTTTTAGTCAAGGGGTGTTGCTAAGTGGTGTGGGTGGCGGCATTGGGTTTTTGGTGGCTTTGGTGGTGGTGGTGCTCCAAAAAACAACGCCTTTTGTGCAAATTCCTGGGTCGTATTTGGCGTATCCTGTAGCCTTGGAGTGGTCTGCTTTTTGGACCGTGTTTTTTGTCGTAGGGGGATTGTGTACGCTAGTGTCTTGGCTAACCGCTAAAGTGGTAAAGGGGGTTGTTCATGATTTCTAATTTAAGATTGCGCTAAAGCCCAACTACGAACAGTTCCTCAATTTCATCCAATACGGCAAACACATCTGCGGGGTCATCTTCGGTTACCAAACGTTGGCGGTAGAGTTTAAAATCGGGGATGCCTTTAAAGTAGTTTGTATAGTGGCGGCGGGTTTCAAAAACACCTAATTTTTCGCCCTTCCAGTCAATAGACATTTCCAAATGACGGCGCGCCATAGCAGCCCGCTCCGCAAGGCCTGGTGGAGGTGCGTGTGTGCCGTGCTTAAAAAAGTGTTTTACTTCCTTAAAAAACCAAGGGTTGCCAATACTTGCCCTGCCTATCATGGCGCCATCAAGACCAAATTCATCACGCATTTCCACCGCCCGTTCGGGGGAGTTTACATCCCCATTGCCAAATACAGGAATGTGCATTCTAGGGTTGTTTTTTACTGCAGCTATTTGTGTCCAATCCGCATCGCCCTTGTACATCTGGGCTCTCGTTCTGCCGTGAATGGAAATCGCTTTGGCGCCCACGTCTTGTAATCGCTCTGCAACCTCCACAATTTGAATGCTTTCATGATCCCAGCCCAAACGTGTTTTTACAGTTACGGGCAAATGGGTTCGCTTAACCATGGCTTCGGTCAAGGATACCATCAGCGGTATATCTTTTAAAATCCCTGCCCCTGCGCCTTTGGACACCACTTTTTTTACAGGACACCCAAAATTGATGTCAATAATATCGGGCTTGGTTTGCGCGACAATATCTACCGATTGTAACATAGAATCCAAATTGGCACCAAAAATCTGAATCCCCACAGGGCGTTCCGCCTCGTAGATGTCCAGTTTCATAAGACTTTTCGCCGCATCACGAATCAATCCTTCGCTGGAGATAAATTCGGTATAGACCACATCTGCACCTTGCTCTTTGCAAAGGGCTCTAAACGGCGGATCGCTGACATCTTCCATGGGTGCCAACAGTAGCGGAAATTCGCCAAGTGCTATGTCGCCTATTTTTACCATCAGGGTGAAAAAGCCATTTGTATTCCTTTGGCAATTTCGGTGTCCCAAAACTGCATCATCTTTCCGTTTTTGACCCAATATACGCGTGGGGGCGCGCTTCCAATCAAATCAAAAAAGGTGTTTACGTCTATCATTTGATAGGGGAAATCCGAATTCGTTAGTATGTTAAATTGTTCCACAGTGGTGCCTCCTTCTTCAAAAAATAGGGCAACCACTTGAGGCAAGTCTGCGCCGTTGCGTTGTAGTTCCGCCAGTTCTTGGGCGGCTTCTTGGCAATGCTCACAACTTAGGTTTAGCACTGCAACCAAATAGTTGCCCTCGGTAAAATCGATTTCGGCTGAATTTTCAAACGCAGGGAATTTTGCCACCACTTCATCAGGCTCAGTTTGTATAGGCCAAACAAAAACCGCTGCTGCAAATAGCGCGGGAAGCAACGCCCACGTGAGCCATGACTTCCTTCCGAATTTGTATTTGTATCGCAACAAAAATCCGTTTATTACCAAAAGCACTCCGTTTTTACCCAACGACTCCAAAGGCGACATCGCTATCATTTCGCCAAAACAACCACAGTTACTTGTATCGCCAATAAAAACCAAATAGCCTAAATGCACGGAGAAAATTACCAACAACCAAAAACTAATACGCAATACTAATCGAGTATAAAACGGTAATAACAAGCCAATGCCGAGCCAAACTTCTAGCGCAATAATGGCGCGTGTTGCCCATGCGCCGTAGAGGCGATTGGGCACAATACCTTGTTGTTCTAAGAGAATTTCAAAAAACCCCGGAGCAATTGCCTTCGTATATGCCGAAAACAAAAAGGTAGCTGCTAAAAATAACTGTAAGATGGTGCGCAAATGTGCCATAATTTCCTTTTGCCAAAAATAACTTTTCTTTGGCACTTTCGTCACCTCTAGGCTTGCATAGCGTATCTTTGTCGGCTAAGGCAATTGTTTCCCATGAAGCACATTCGAAATTTCTGCATTATCGCACACATCGACCACGGCAAGAGCACGCTGGCCGACAGGCTGCTTGATGCCACTGGTGCCGTAACCGACAGAGAAAAACAAGACCAGTTGTTAGACGACATGGATTTAGAGCGCGAGCGTGGCATTACGATTAAATCGCACGCCATTCAAATGGATTATGAACTCAACGGTGAAAATTATGTGTTTAATTTGATTGATACGCCTGGCCACGTTGACTTTTCTTACGAAGTTTCCCGTTCTATTGCAGCTTGCGAAGGTGCGCTTTTGGTGGTTGATGCCGCCCAAAGCATTCAGGCGCAAACCATTTCAAATTTGTATTTGGCACTCGAAAACGATCTGGAAATTATCCCTGTGCTAAACAAAATAGACTTGCCTTCGGCAAATCCTGAAGAAGTTACTGACGATATCGTGGACTTGTTGGGCTGCAGTACAGAAGAGGTCATTCATGCCTCTGCCAAAACAGGTTTGGGAATTGATGATTTATTGCGCGCCATTGTGGAGCGCGTTCCTGCGCCCAAAGGGAATGTTGATGTGCCGCTTCAAGCGCTTATTTTTGATTCGGTTTATAATCCATTTCGTGGAGTGGAAACCTATTTCCGTATCCTTAATGGAAAAATAAACAAAGGGGAGCAAGTACAATTTATGGCAACCCAAAAAAATTATAATGCCGACGAAATTGGTGCATTAAAACTCAAGCAAGAGCCCCGCAAGCAAATGCTTGCCGGCGATGTAGGCTACCTCATCACGGGGGTTAAAGAAGCCAAAGAGGTAAAGGTGGGTGATACGATTACCTCTGTGGCGCGGCCTACCGAAAATGCTATTGAAGGCTTTGAGGAAGTAAAACCGATGGTTTTTGCGGGCATTTACCCTGTTGATACGGAGGAATATGAAGAGCTCCGCGCCTCTATGGAAAAGCTGCAGCTTAACGATGCTTCGTTAGTCTTTTCGCCCGAAAGCTCTGCGGCTCTTGGTTTTGGTTTTCGCTGTGGGTTTTTGGGCATGCTGCACTTGGAAATTATTCAAGAGCGGTTGGAGCGTGAGTTTAATATGACCGTAATTACTACCGTGCCCAACGTGTCGTATCATGCCTACAGCAAAAAAAATCCAAACAACATCATTATCGTTAACAATCCTTCGGATTTACCAGACCCGTCAGTACTTGACCGTGTGGAAGAGCCATTTATAAAAGCAACGATTATCACCAAGTCCGATTTTGTGGGTAATGTCATGAGTTTGTGTATTGAAAAACGGGGCGTCATTACCAACCAAACCTACCTCACACCCGAGCGCGTAGAATTGCATTTTGATTTGCCGTTAGCCGAAATTGTATTTGATTTTTACGATCGATTAAAGTCTGTTTCCAAAGGATATGCTTCTTTTGACTATAGCCCCATGGGCTTGCGCCAGTCCAAGCTGGTTCGTGTAGATGTGTTACTCAATGGTAATTCGGTAGATGCGCTTTCGGCACTTGTTCACACAGATAACGCCTATGGTTTAGGGAAAAAAATCTGTGAAAAGCTTCAAAAAATGATTCCTCGCCAGCAATTTGATATTCCTATTCAGGCGGCTATTGGCGCAAAAATTATCGCTAGAGAAACCGTTAAAGCTGTACGTAAAGACGTAACCGCAAAATGTTACGGGGGCGACATCACCCGAAAAAGAAAACTCCTAGAGCGTCAGAAAAAAGGGAAAAAGAAAATGCGCCAAATTGGAAATGTAGAAATTCCTCAACAAGCATTTATGGCGGTGCTAAAGCTTAACGAGTAAGGTTTAGGGTTGTATAAAACCAACTTTTTCATATATTTTAGCGTATGCACAAAAACGAGTATAGCACAATTGTAGTTGGTGTGGCGTTTTCGCCAAACTTACAAGCCAATCTTTTTGAGGCGCTCCGCATGAGTGTCTTGTTTAACGCCTCGTTGGTAATGGTTCATGTGGGTGAAAAAAACACCCAAAAGGAAGCTGCACTTCAAAAAATAATTTCCGATTTTCCACAGGCTTTTCCAAAATATTCCGTGTTATGGAAAGCAGGACACCCTGCGGAAGTGTTGCTTAACGCCTGTGTGGATGAAAAAGCAGATTTGCTCATTCTGGGTGCCCTTCAGCGTGAGGGCTTGCTAAAATATTATATCGGTTCTGTGGCGCGAAAGCTCACCCGAAAATGTCCTTGCGATGTATTGTTGCTCATTAAGCCATCTGTTGAACGCTTACCTTGCTCGTATGCTGTGGTAAATGGGTTGGCACATGAAAAAACCGAGGTTGCCATTGCCCGTGCATTTTATGTGTTACATTCACTTGGAGCAAACCGCCTTACCATTGTAGAAGAAATTTCCGAAGATGATGTGGCAGTTAAGGTGGATGACGATCGTGGACTACGAAAATCTACTATTGTAAAAGAGCGCATTAAGCTGCGTGAAGATTCGCGCGTTAAGAAAATTTTAAACCAAATTCCTCCCTCTTTTAAAGAAACTGTAGCGCATGATGTGCAACCTATTTTTGGGCGTCGTGGGTATTCTATCGGACATTTTGCTCGAGTAAAACGCGCCGATCTGTTGGTGATGAATGCCCCACAAAAACACTCCCTTTGGGATCGTCTTTTCCCCCATGATTTAGAATATATTTTGTCTGATTTACCCACCGATGTTTTAATTGTGCGCTAATGGCTAAGTCTTCCATATTTGCTAGTCTTCATAGGAACATCTTTGCTGGGTTTGTGGTGTCGCTTATCGCCTTGCCTTTGGCACTTGGGTTGGCTGTGGCTTCTGGATTTCCTATGGTTGCGGGAATTGTTACCGCGGTCGTAGGCGGTGTACTTGTATCCATTTTTGGGGGATCTTATGTAACCATAACTGGGCCTGGGTATGGGTTGGTGGTTGTGCTTTTAAGTGCCGTTGCTGTTTTGGGAGAAGGTGATATGCAGGCGGGCTATTTGTATGCATTATCAGCGGTTATTATTTCGGGGGGGCTACTGTTGCTTTTTGGGTTTTTGCGCTTTGGTGCGCTTAGCGATTTTTTTCCGGCTAGCGCTATTCAAGGGATGCTCTCCGCAATTGGTGTAACACTACTGCTAAAACAATTTTACGTTATGCTTGGTGATATGAAAACCAAAGGAACAGTCCTAGAGCTTTTGGGGGGTGTTCCCGAATTAATAAAATCCTTAGAGACTGCCCCTTCGGAACAGTTGTATGCCGTGGGAATTGGTGTGATAAGTTTGTCCATTATGTTTTTTTACAGCAAAATAACCAATCGGGTTTTTAGGCTTATTCCTGCTCCAATGTGGGTTATTCTACTGGCGCTGGGATTTGATGTATACTTCTCTGTTGTTTCAGGTGAAAACCCCATCAGCAAAAAACTCCTTATTTCGTTACCCAACGATATACTGACATCTGTTCCGACCCCTGATTTTTCAAAATGGAAAGAGCCTGTTTTTTGGGGAATTGTATTGTCTGTTACACTAGTTTCTAGCATCGAGTCGTTGCTAAGCATAAAGGCCGTAGATAAGTTAGACCCTGAAAAAAGAAGGTCAAACATCAACAAAGACATGAGGGCTTTGGGTATTGCTACTATTGTAAGTGGGTTTTTAGGGGGTATGAATGTGGGTACGGTTATTTCTAGAAGTTCGGTTAATGTCAACAACCAAGCTACTAATCGTTCCTCAAACTTTTTCCACGCAATTTTTCTTTTGCTATTTGTTATTGTTTTTCAACGCCAATTAGGGAAAATTCCCTTTACCGCTTTGGCGGCAATTTTAGTTTATACAGGATATAAGCTAACGGCTCCCGCTATTTTTGTGCGGATGTTTCGCATAGGAAAGGAGCAATTATTCATTTTTCTTACCACGCTTATCGCTACGCTAGTCACGGATTTAATTTCGGGGATTTTAATTGGATTGCTTGCCACCTTTGCAGTACACGTAGTGCTAAACAAGGCGTTTTGGTTGTTTTCGCGCAACCTACTCAAACCTAATGTGTTGATGTATAAGGAGTCGGAAACGCAAAGCTATTACGTGGGTGTGATTCACTTTTGCACCTTTTTAAATTTTTATAAACTCAAAGCAAAGCTGGACATGGTTCCGCAGACGGATAAAGTAGTCGTCGATTTTTCGCTCTGTTCTTTTGTAGATCATACGGTACAAGAAAGTTTACACAACTACGAAGAGCTTTTTGTGCGCAAGGGCGGTGTAGTTGAAATTATTGGGTTAGATGTCCACGAAACCGATTCCAGCCATCCGTTTGCGGTGCGCACCCTTCGCCCCATGCAAAAATTACGTGTTTTTGGTAGTGGAAAAACAAGGCGTCAGCAACAGCTTGAAGCGCTGGCTGAACAAAGAGGTTGGTCTTATAAGGCTTCGCCAAAAACCCAAAAACACCTACTTCGTGATCACTTAGGCTATCAAACCACTTCTGTTGAGCGCGTCTACAATAAATTGTCAAGCCCAAATAAAGAAGTTTCGTTGTTTGATATTAGATATAGTGAGGGGGTGTTTATTGCCAAAGAAAGCGTGCAAACCACGTTGTTGCGTGTCCAGCTTACAAATCCTATTCCTGTGTTTTCGTTTGATAGAGAAATGCTAATCGAAAAATTATCACATTTGGCGGGGTTTCGTGATATTGATTTTCCCGAACATCCCGACTTTTCAGATGATTTTTATGTGCGCGGGAATAATCCCGAAAAAGTTCGCCGTTTCTTTACGTCTGATCTCATTTCCTTCTTTTCGGCTTACGGGTTTTACCATATTATGTGTAATGGGCGCGAGTTAATTGTGCGTCAATTTTTACGCCCCGCCACTCCTGCCGAGGCTACTGCTATGATTGAATTTGGGCTTGCGCTAAAGAAAAAAATTAAAGGATAAAACTTTTGTACCTTCGTTGGGTATGAAACTTCATGCCATAGAAACAGGAAACTTTAGGCTGGACGGCGGCGCCATGTTTGGCGTTGTGCCAAAGGCGTTATGGAGCAGAACCAATCCTGCTGACGATAAAAATCGTATTGAGCTTGCTGCCCGCTCCCTGCTTATTGAAGACGGCAACCGCCTTATTCTAATTGATGCGGGTATGGGAAATAAACAAAACGACAAGTTTTTTCGCCACTACGGACTATGGGGGGATCATTCGCTTGATAAGTCGTTGCATAGGGCTGGTTTTTCACCCTCAGATGTTACCGATGTGTTTCTAACGCATTTACACTTTGACCACTGTGGTGGTGCAGTACGATGGAATAAAAATAGAACAGGTTTTGAATTAACTTTTCCCAACGCAACGTATTGGAGCAACAAAGCACACTGGGGGTGGGCAACACAACCAAACGCCAGAGAAAAAGCCTCGTTTTTGTCGGAAAATTTAGTGCCGATTCAAAAAAGTGGTCAATTGAAGTTTGTGTCAAAAAAAAATACTGCTTTTACTAACGAGAGCGAACTTGGTTTTGGCATTTTATTTGTGGATGGACATACCGAAAAGCAAATGATTCCACACATCTCTTTTAATGGAAAAACAATTGTTTTTGCCGCTGACTTATTGCCTACGGCTGGACATTTGCCTTTGCCTTACGTAATGGGATATGATGTGCGTCCGCTTGAAACACTCCAAGAGAAAGCCTCCTTTTTAACAAAAGCCGCTGATGAAAATTTTGTTCTATTTATGCAACATGACGCACACAACCCTTTAATTACAGTACAACACACCGAAAAGGGTGTGCGCTTGTTAGAAACATTACCCATTGAAACCTTAAATTCCTTTTAAATTTATGAAACCCTTTTTCTTTTTACTTTTTGGCACGGTGCTTTTAGCACAACCTCAGCCTAGGTATTGGCAACAACACGCGGACTATACCATGAATGTAGATATTGACGTAAAAACGTTTCGCTACTCAGGCACACAAGAACTGGTATACACTAACAAGTCGCCCGACACCTTAAAACGCGTGTTTTATCATTTGTATTTTAATGCTTTTCAACCTGATAGTGAGATGGATGTGCGCTCCAGAACCATTTCTGACCCTGATGAGCGGGTTGGGTCACGCATTGAAAAATTAACCCCCGATGAAACGGGATATTTACACGTCACATCGCTTCTTCAAGACGGTGAGGAGTTGAATTTTCAAGAGGAAGAAACGATTTTGGTGGTGCCGTTGGAAAAGCCTTTGGCTCCGGGAGCAACCGCCGCGCTTTCAATGGTTTTTGAGGGTCAAGTCCCGAAACAAATCCGCCGAAGTGGTCGCAATAGTAAAGAGGGCGTTGCGCTTTCAATGACCCAATGGTATCCAAAATTAGCAGAATACGACCATGAAGGTTGGCACACCAACCCTTACATTGGGCGTGAGTTTCACGGGGTTTGGGGAAATTTTGATGTAAAGCTCACCCTTGACAAAAAGTACGTCGTGGGTGGAACAGGCTATTTGCAAAACCCTGATGAGGTGGGTCATGGCTACGGAAAGAAAACCAAAAAAACAAAAGGCAAAAACTTAACGTGGCATTTTGTAGCACCCAACGTGCATGATTTTGCATGGGCTGCAGACCCCGATTACATTCACGACATACTAGAAACAGAAAGTGGGGTTACGCTTCATTTTTTATATAAAAACAACCCGAAAATTATTGAAAATTGGAAGCAACTACAGCCCGACACGGCAAAATTAATGTCGTTTTTTAACAATGCCATTGGTCCATATCCGTATAAACAATACACCGTTTTACAGGGTGGCGATGGAGGTATGGAATACGCTATGTGCACCTTGATAACAGGTGAGCGCAGCTATACGAGTTTGTACGGAGTTATCTCGCACGAGTTGGCACATTCGTGGTTTCAGCATGTATTGGCGTTTAATGAGTCCAAATACGCATGGATGGATGAAGGTTTTACGGTGTTTTTAGATGCTTTAGGCGAACAAAGTTTAAAAGGAAACATGGGGGCTTTTACTCCATCTTATGATGACTATCGTGCATTGGTCAGTAGTGGCCTTGAAGAACCGCTAACCACGCACTCCGATAGATTTAGTACCAACGCTGCTTATGGCACAGGAAGCTATGACAAGGGCTCCATTTTTTTAAGTCAATTGGCGTACATTATTGGGACTGATGCCTTAATTGAATCGCTGCAGCGCTTTTATGTAGAGTTTGCGTTTACACACCCAACCCCAAACGATTTTAAACGAATTGCGGAAAAGGTTTCAGGTATTCAATTAGAGTGGTATCTTAATGATTGGACGCGCACCACAAACACTATTGACTACAATATTAAAAGCGTAACAGCAAAAGGCGAGCAAACGGAAATTGTGTTGGAGCGTATTGGGTCTATAGGAATGCCTATTGATGTTGGGGTGCTATATAAAAATGGGGTGCAAACGGTACATTATATTCCGTTGCAAATGATGTTTGGCGAAAAGCCGGCATTGGCTGGTGTTTCGGGTTGGACTGTGGAAAAAGATTGGGCGTGGGCGCGCCCAACATACGCGTTCACAATAGATGCGCCTTTCGAGGAAATTTCACAGTTGCGCATAGACCCAACAGGGTTTATGGCTGATATTGATTTAACCAATAATGTTTTCGAAAACACCCAATGAAATAACGCGCCTAAAAAGCAAAAAAGCAATTGAAACGCTTTTTACTGAAGGCAACCACATTAGAAAAAAACCACTAAAGTTGGTTTTTTTGAATGATGGTTTGAATGGACTAGCTTTAGGCTTTGGTGTTTCCAAACGGTTATTCCCTCGTGCGGTTGACCGTAATAGAATTAAACGTTTGATGCGAGAACAGTTTAAGTTGGTACGAAGCAAAGAAGGCTACATTCCTTTTTCGGGTAGTGGGTTTTTTATTTTTGAAGGAAGAGAGTTCCCAACGCTTGAAGGGCTCGAGAGGCCTATGGAAACGCTTATTTTTCAATGGCGTTCCGCGGCGGAAGCAACATAGGAATATGCGGAATGCCGTCTTCTAAATATCCTTCCGCTGATTGGTAAAAGCCCAAAGATTCATAAAAGTTTTTTAGGCGCTCTTGGGCAGAAATAAAAATTTCTTTGTCAGCGGGAAGTGCGGCAATGCTTTTTTGCATTAGTTTTCGCCCATAATCTTTTGCTCGGTGTTTTTGATGCACCACAACACGCCCAATTACACACGGGCTTTGATCGATAAAAATTCGGGCATAACCAATTAAATCACTATCAAAAAACGCACACAAATGAAGTGCTGTTTCGTCTTTTCCGTCTAAATCCAAATAGGGACAGTTTTGCTCAACAACAAACACACGGGCGCGAAGCGCCAAAATTTTGTAAAGTAATTCTGGCGTAAGTTCTTTCCAAGTATAACGCTGCCAGGTTAGCAACATTGGGATATTTTAGTTACCCGGCGCTCATGTCTTCCGCCTTCAAAGTCTGTAATTAAGAATGTTTTTACCATATCTTTTGCTACTTGCTCAGAAACAAAACGCGCGGGAATGCTTAAGATATTGGCGTTGTTGTGTTGTCTCGCTAGCGCACTAAGCTCTGCTGTCCAACAAAGTGCCGAACGTATTTCAGGATATTTATTTGCAGTCATGTTTGCGCCATTTCCGCTTCCGCAAATAATGATGCCGAAGTCTGCTTTACCGTCACGTACATCAACTGCAACCGGATGAATAAAATCGGGATAATCTACACTTTCTGTTGTGTCTGTTCCGTGGTTGTGGTAGGTGTGTCCCAGCACGGTTAATAAGGAAAACAATTCTTTTTTAAGTTCAGAGCCTGCGTGGTCGTTACCAATGGCAATATGCATAAGATGAAATTTACGCTCTAAATTACAATTTTATTGTTGTTGATAAACCAGCTTTTTTCAGAGTATTAAAAATTAAGTTTTGTAAATAGTAGTGTTTATTTCTTTTAATAATTGTTAAGAAAAAAATAAATAATAATTACAATGAAAAAATAATATGATTTTAGAATAAATGTTATGGTTGTTTATTGAAACTCCATCCACACTTTTTTTTGGTTTATTAACAAGAGGTTTTTAACGTAATAATCATTTAACCTCTTTATTTAAAGCAATATAAATTAAAAAGAAGAAAGTTATACCACTTATCCACATACTATCATAATCATCATACTTAAATTAAAATAAAAGAAAATAAGATATGATTAATTAACATATGGATAAGTGTTTGAGTGGTTACAGAAACAGTACCTTTGCTGATATGGGTAAGAAAAAGAAAACACTTTCTGTACAAAAAAACATTTTAAATCTTCTTGATCAGTACCCAACACAAACATTTACCTACAAACAAATTGCCGCACGTCTTGGTGTGACAGACCCAAGTGGGCGTAATCACATTATAAAAAGCCTTAAAAAACTTGCAGACCAAAAACTAATCGAGCAACATTCTCGGGGAAGTTATAAAGCAAAATCTCGTAAAAATCATTACGAGGGAATTCTTGATTTATCAGCAAAAGGTGTTGGTTATGTTATTTGTGACGATTTTGAAGAAGATTTGATTGTTGCCTCGAATCAGTTTCACAAAGCATTTAGTGGCGATACAGTACGTTTTTATGTGTATCCAACACGAGGTAAAAAACGAAAAGAAGCAAAAATTTTAGAAGTTATTTCTAGAAAACGCACACAATTTGTAGGAACGCTCCAAAAAAAGAATGGAACCTTATTTGTGCGAGTAAGCCCAAAAATATCAACGGTAGATTTTTATATTGAAGCAGAACCAAAAATGAAGACGGAAGACGGAGACCGGGTTTTAGTTTCATTTACGTCTTGGAAAGACACGAAGTCACCACAAGCTAAAATAGAAGAAGTGTTGGGAGCTCCAGGCGAAGCCGACACAGAGATGCACACTATTTTAGCCGAGTACGGACTACCCTATAAATTTGATAATCACATAGAAGCGGAAGCGAATCAAATTAATATCCATTTAGATGAAAAAGAAATTTCACGCCGAATGGATTACAGAGACGTTTTTACATTTACTATTGATCCTACAGACGCAAAAGATTTTGACGACGCTTTATCTTTTGTACCTTTAGAAGAAGGTTTATTTGAAGTAGGAATTCATATCGCGGATGTTTCTCACTATGTAAAACCAGGAACACTCCTAGATGATGAAGCATATCAACGCGCTACTTCTGTTTATTTGGTTGATAGGGTCGTCCCTATGCTTCCGGAACAGCTTTCCAATAATGTGTGTTCGTTGCGTCCAAATGAAGAGAAGTTTACTTTTTCTGCTATCTTTATATTAGATGCTTTTGGCAATATTCGTGAACAAAAATTTGGCAGAACGGTTATCAAATCCAATTACCGTTTTGCATACCATGAGGCACAGCATATAATAGAAACACAACAAGGAGTAATACCCGCTCATATTTCGCTTACTAATGAATCGTATACGGCAGACATAACTGTAGTTGACGCTATTTTGCAATTAGACAAAACAGCAAAAAAACTACGTCAAAAACGTATGCATAGGGGGGCTATTTCATTTGATAAAGAAGAGGTTAAATTTAATCTTGACGAAAAACAACAACCTACAAAAGTTTTTGTAAACACCAGCAAAGACGCCAATAAGCTTATTGAAGAATATATGTTGCTCGCCAACAAAAAAGTGTCGGAGTTTATTGCCAAACAAGATGCTAATAAAACCTTTGTTTTTAGGGTTCATGATGAGCCAGATGAAGAAAAGTTGGACCAATTGAATCGCGTGATAGGTAGCTTTGGGTATTCTTTGGACTTAGCCTCACCAGAAACTACAGCGCATTCTATTAATAAACTATTAAAAGACATTCGCAACAAACGCGAACAAAACCTTATTGATACGCTTACCATCAGAAGTATGAGCAAAGCGACTTACACGACACAAAATATTGGTCATTACGGTTTAGCTTTTGATTATTACACACATTTCACTTCACCCATACGGCGTTACCCAGATGTAGTTGCGCATAGGTTGTTACAACATTACTTAGACGGTAATAAACCACCTAAACAAGAGGTATATGAAGCTACGATGAAGCACTGCTCTGCTATGGAAGTTCTTGCCACTAAAGCAGAGCGTGACTCCATTAAGTTTATGCAAGTTAAGTTTATGGAACAACGTATAGGAGAGAAGTTTACTGGCGTTATCTCTGGTGTTGTAGAGCGAGGTCTTTATGTAGAAGTTGATGGCAATAAATGTGAGGGCATGGTTCGCCCTCAAGACATTCCAGAGGATTATTTTATTTACGACGAAATGAATTATGCATTTGTGGGTGAAAAAACCAAAAAAAAATATCAACTAGGCGACAGAGTTTTGGTTCTAGTAGAGTCAGCTGACCCAATCAAAAGACACTTGGATTTTTTACTTATAGGACTCGCAGAATAAGTTGTATATTTGATAAAATCTTAAATGTGCGTCTTCTTATCTTTCTTTTTTTAATTTCTTCGTTTACATATAGCCAAACCATTCGCTTAGGGCAGTTTAACGAAATAAAAGTATTTGACGGAATTCGTGTTACTGTTATTCCTTCAGGAGCTGACTCTTTAGTTGTTGAAGGAAAAAACAAAGAATTCTTGTCTTACAAAAACAAAAACGGGAGGCTTTATATACGGATGGATGTAAAAAAACGCCTTAGTGGTTTTAATACTACAGTTGCGCTTTTTACGTCTAACCCCCTAGAAGTGATAGACGCCAACGAAGGTGCTTTTGTGTCTTGCCAAGATGTATTATTCCAACAAAGCATTGTTTTAAAAGCCCAAGAAGGCGCAGAAATCGATGCGTTATTGGATGTGCAAAAAGTTTCTACTAAAACAGTGTCTGGAGGTATCGTAAACTTAAAAGGTGCTGCTGTTACTCAAGAACACCGTGTGAGCGCTGGGGGCGTTGTCGACGCAGCAACAATGGACTCTGAGCAGCTAGAAGTTCGTGTAAAAGCAGGAGGTAATGCGGCTGTTCGCGCCACAGAGATTGTGGAGGCAACGGTTTCTTTTGGCGGCTCTGTTAAAGTTTACGGAGAACCAAAAAAGTTGATTAAAAAAATATCCCTTGGCGGGACTATTGCCCTTGCTACTCCAACAGAGCAAACACCTACTAATGAATGAATTTTTAGCCGCAATACCCTTTTCGTTATTGTTGGCTGTTTCTACAGGTCCCGTTTTCTTTGTTATTATTGAGACCAGTATTTCCAAAGGCGCACGCAGAGCCTTTTGTGTTGATATTGGGGCGGTTATCGCCGATATAGTGTTTATAGCTATTGCTTCTTTGGGGGCAAACTCTATACGCCAAAGCCTTGAAGGAAATCCGCGATGGTTTTTGTTGGGCGGTGTGATGTTACTTTCTTTTGGGCTGATATCCTTTTTTCGAACACGGACAAATAAAAAAAACGTCGTTTTTGCACCAGAACAACTTAACAAAGGAAATTACCTTTTCTTTATTGGTAAAGGCTTTTTGCTTAATATCATTAACATTGGGTCATTGCTTTTTTGGTTGGGATTGATGGTGGTTTTTGGGAGTAAATACCAAATGGACTACAGCAAAATCATCCCTTTCTTTACCTATATTTTAGTGGTGTATTTGTCTTTTGATTTGATAAAAATCTATTTGGCAAAACAACTCAAGCCTAGACTAAAGCTACAGGTTATTTACAAACTCAAGCAGTTTGTACACATAATTCTAATGTTGTTTGGTTTGTTTTTTGTTTTTCAGGGAACTTTTCCAGACGAAAAGCAAAAATTGGAGGCAACACTACAAGAGCGTTTAAAGTAGAGGCACCGAGCGGATTCGAACCGCTGTACAAGCTTTTGCAGAGCTCTGCCTAGCCACTCGGCCACGGTGCCTGTTGGACGGCAAAAATACTACTTTTTTATTGGACGAACTTCTTTTAACTCAATAGCTACTGCAGCAACATGCCCGCCAATCGGAGGGTTTATTTTTGCCACCTTTACCCACGCTTCGGTTACCAGTGGCGAGGTTGAAAAAACACGATCCAAAATACGTTTCCCCACATGCTCCAATAGCTTTGCAGGCGTTGCCATTTCTTCGCGTATGCAAGCGCACAAGGTTACATTATCAACCGTATCCGCCAACGCATCCGATGCTGCAGAAGGCTGCAAATCGGCCTCTACCCAAAGGTTAACGCGGTAGTCGCTCCCAATCAAGGTTTCTTCGGGCAAACACCCATGATGCGCATATACCTGAACATTCTCTAAAAATACTTTTCCCATAGTGCGCCAAATATAGAAACTAAAACAGTCAAGTATACCTAAATAATTACCTTTGTACGAAACATTTTCTGATGAGCGAACTGCCATCTAAACATTTTATTGAACATATCATTGATGAAGACTTAGCAGCAGGGCTATCTCCTGGGCTATTGCGTTTTCGTTTCCCCCCCGAGCCAAATGGGTATTTACACATTGGCCACGTAAAAGCAATATGTCTTAACTTCGAGTTGGGAAAAAAATACAATGCCCCCGTTAACTTACGTTTCGATGACACCAATCCCGCCAAAGAAGAACAGCACTTTGTAGACGCTATCCGCAAAGATGTGGCTTGGTTAGGCTATTCGTGGGATAAAGAGTGTTACGCTTCAGACTATTTTGATCAACTGTATTTGTGGGCGGTTCAATTGATAAAAGACGGACACGGATACGTGGACCCGCAAACACCTGAGCAAATGGCAGCGCAAAAAGGTACTCCAACCGCACCAGGAACAGAAAGCCCGTATAGAAATCAGGCGCCTAAAGTATCCCTTCGCCTTTTTGAAGAAATGAAAGCGGGGAAACACCCTGAGGGCTCGCTCACGCTTCGCTTTAAGGGAGATATGGCCTCACCAAATATGTTATTACGCGACCCCATTCTGTACCGCATTTTACATAAATCACATCACCGCACCGCTGAAAAATGGTGTGTCTACCCAATGTACGACTGGGCGCACGGACAATCTGATTACATAGAACAAATTTCTCATTCGTTGTGCACGCTTGAGTTTAAGCCACACCGCGATTTATACGATTCATTTTTAGACAGCTTGGTTCAAGGAGGCTTACGCCCAAAGCAACGAGAGTTTGCTCGACTTAATCTAAACTACACCATTACGAGTAAACGAAAATTGCAACGTCTTGTTGAGGAAGAAGTCGTTTCAGGATGGGACGATCCTCGCATGCCTACCATTAGCGGATTGCGCCGACGGGGATATACATCCGCGTCATTACGCAAGTTTGCCGAAATCGTGGGGGTTGCTAAAAGGGAAAATGTAATCGATGCATCGTTGTTGGAGTTTTGTATTCGTGAAGACCTAAACAAAACTGCAACACGGGCTATGGCGGTTTTAAGCCCAATCAAAGTGATAATTACCAATTATTCAAACAACAAAACAGAGGCACTTCAAACCGAAAATAATCCAGAAGACACAACTGCGGGCACGCGGACGGTGCCGTTTGGAAAAACGCTATATATTGAGCAAGATGATTTTAGAGAAGATGCAAACCGCAAGTTTTTCCGACTAAAATTAGGAGGGGAAGTTCGGCTTAAGAGTGCTTATATCATTAAGGCGGAATCGGTTGAAAAGGACGCAGCAGGAAATGTTTCTACTGTTTTCTGCACCTACGACCCAAAAAGCCTTAGTGGAAGCGGTACTCCTGAAAGCCAGCGTAAAGTCAAAGCCACAATTCATTGGGTTGATGCCTCGCATGCGAAAGAAATTGAAGTGCGGCAATACGACAGACTGTTTATAACAGCCTCTCCAGACGGCGTCAAAGAAGTTGACTTTATGACGCATCTAAACCCAGATTCACTGGAAGTGCGTACCGCATTTGCAGAGCCCATGCTGGCACAGGCAAAACCAGGTGACCGTTTTCAGTTCCAACGCCTTGGATATTTTGTTTGTGACTCAGATAGCACTTCAACAAAAAGAGTGTTTAACAAAACGGTTGGACTACGCGACACTTGGGTAAAGCAACAGCAAAAACCACAGCAAACGCAACCCAAAGCTGTAGTAAAACCCATAGATGAGCTTAAAAGCATTGGTAAAAAATTCACAAGTTTGTCTGCTGAAAAGCAAGAAGAGACGGCTGCTCAAATCGCAGCATTAGCAACTCACATTTCGCATGAAGAGCTAGAACCACTATTTAATACTGCTGCAAAAAAAGTAGGAACGCGCGCCGTTGTTCTGCTAGCACTTAAGGAACAGCTAAAATCAATCAAAGCAACCCCAGAGGCAAAAGAATTTATAGCAAAAGCACAACAGGACAAAAACCAATTTTTAATTAAACTCGCACATGAAATCAAAATTTAATTTTCTCTTTTTCTTTTTAGTTGTTTCCTCTTTTTCTGCAGCACAAAACGATGTGGGTTCGTGGTTGATATATAAAAATAAACTAAAGCTTAATAACAAAACCAGCATAGACTCGCAGTATCAACACAGAAGTTTTTCGCTAGATTTTGCGGAAGACCAGGCGCTTATTACATTGGGAATGAGCCACGTGATTTCACCAAACCTAACCGTTTCGGCAGGATATAGAAAAATCGGCGCCCTTTCGGAAAACGGGATGTACCAAAAAATAGCTTTTTCTACCCAGCTTAATAAAATAATATTCACCAATTCTTTCTTCTTAGAAGAACGTTGGTTGGGCGACAATTTTCAACTACGCTATCGATTTGGACTGACAGCAAACATCCCGCTTTCACGCAAAACGGCATTGAACTTAACGGAAGAAGTTTTTTTGCAAAACACAGGGACAAGTTTTAACCAAAACCGTGTAACTGCTCAGGTTTCTCACAAGCTTTCAGATGCGCTGCAGTTCAATTCTGGGCTGATGCATTGGCAGTTCCCGAATCTTAAAAGCTGGGTGTTCTTATTGTCATTATCTCATACAATCAAGTTATAAAAAAGCCTTAGTTAAAGCTAAGGCTTTTCGCTAATTTATCAGGTTGTTTATTCTTTGCCTTCTTTTTTCTCACGACTTGCTTTCATCGCTTCTCCGATTTGATTACTTGCCGTAAATGATGCCACCATATTATTTAGCATGTCAGAGCCCGCTTGGGGTGAATTGGGCAACAATATCAAGTTTGAATTGGTTTCTTCACCGATGGATTGTAAAGTGTCATAATGTTGTGTAACCACAATAAGCGCAGAGGCTTCTTGGGAGTTAATCCCCACCTTATTTAACACCTCAACAGACTCTTCTAAACCGCGCGCAATTTCACGTCTCTGGTCAGCAATTCCCTGCCCCTGAAGTCTCTTGGATTCTGCCTCCGCCTTAGCTTTTTCTACAATCAAAATACGTGCGGCATCACCCTCATATTGCGCTGCTATTTTTTCTCTTTCAGACGCATTGATTCGATTCATCGCTTCTTTTACCTGCAAGTCCGGATCGATATCCGTTACAAGTGTTTTAATGATGTCATACCCATAGTTTATCATTGCATCGTTAAGCTCGGATTTAACGGCAATGGCGATATCGTCTTTGCGCTCAAAGACATCATCGAGACGCATTTTAGGGACTTCGGCACGGACTACATCAAACACATAAGATGTAATTTGATCGTGTGGATAATCGAGCTTATAAAAAGCGTCATAAACTTTTTCCTTAATGACCATGTATTGCACCGAAACCTTAAGCTTCACAAACACATCGTCTTTCGTTTTGGTTTCTACAATTACATCAAGCTGTTGAATTTTTAGACTTAATCGTCCCGCAATTCGGTCAACAATTGGAATGCGGAGTTGAAGCCCTGATTGACGAATACTTTGAAAACGCCCAAAGCGTTCTACAATCGCCGCTGACTGTTGCTTAACAATAAAAACGGCAGACGCTATAAAAATAAAAGCAACAAATACAAACAGTAAATTAAATATAAATTCCATAATCAATAATTTAGATAGATTCCTAAATATAGTGATTTAGCGATTATTGTAGTTTATGGCAGCGTTAATTCTTAGTATACAATTTCTAACTCCAATTGTACTGCAAATTTCAAAGACATCAGGCCCTCGCAATGAACCCACAAGGGCAATCCTAAGGGGCGCCATGATTCTTCCTAAACCAATGTTTTTTTCGTTTGCCCAGCTTTTTATAAGCGTGCTTAACCCCTCTGCAGATACGTTGCTTGTGTTTGCAATTATCTCAGCAACCGCCGTTAGAATTTTATTCGTGTCGGGCTTCCATTGTTTGCGCACAGCTTTTTCATCATATTCCTTCGGCGAAACAAAAAAGATTTTTGCTTCCTCCCACATGTCTGTCAAAAGCGTTAGCCTATTTTGTATGAGATCCACAACACGCTTGCAATCTACTTCATTCTTATCAACCCCGTTTTCTTTTAAGTCGTTTTCCAAAAGAGCCACCAGCGTCATGGGATTAGCTTTATGTAGATATTGTTGATTAAACCATTTGCATCGCTCAGGATCAAACCGCCCACCAGACTTTGTGATGTCCTTTAATGAAAACGCACCTATAAGTTCATCTATCGAAAACAATTCTTTTTCTCCCCCTGGGCTCCAACCCAATAAAGCTAGATAGTTTATCAGGCTTTCGGGCAAATACCCCGCTTCTCTAAATCCACGCGTTTGTTTATCCCATTCCAAGGGAAACACAGGGAAACCAAATTTATCGCCATCTCGTTTAGAAAGCTTTCCTTTTCCAGAAGGTTTTAAAATAAGCGGCACATGAGCAAATGTGGGTGTTTCCCAACCAAACGCGCCGTATAACAATACGTGCAACGCCATAGACGGAAGCCACTCCTCACCGCGAATTACATGGGTAATCTTCATCAAATGATCATCAACCACATTTGCTAAGTGGTAGGTTGGCATACCGTCCTGTTTTACTAGAATTTTGTCGTCAAGTAACGATATGTCAACTGTAACGGTTCCCCGGACCTCGTCGTTTAATTTTAATGTGCTGTTTTGCCCTTCAGAAAAACTTTTAAATCGAAGCACATAGGGCGCGCCCTTAGCTAAAAGCCTCTGTGTTTCTTCCTCAGACAAAGAAATGCTGTTTTTCAATTTGCCTCGGTTTTTCCAATTGTATATAAATGTTTCTCCTTCTGCTTCCGCAGCATTTCGCAACGCGGCTAATTCGTCTGACGAATCAAATGCGATATAGGCTTTTTTTGAACGAAGAAGCACGTCTATGTTGCTGACATACAGGTTTTTACGATCGCTTTGCCGATAAGGACCAACAGTTCCATTACTAATGGGGCTTTCGTCTGGCGTTATACCTAACCAAGACAACGCATCAGCAATATATTTCTCTGCCCCTTCAACATATCGTTTTCGGTCTGTGTCTTCAATGCGTAATACAAATTCACCCTTATGTTTCTTGGCAAACAAATAATTGTATAGTGCCGTGCGAAGACCACCAATATGTAGCGGGCCTGTTGGACTAGGCGCAAATCGAACTCGAACAGACATATTTACTTTTGCCCAAAGATACAACCCTAATGCCTTCTAATACAGGGTGAAATGAATATATTTGCGCCATGGAATCAGAGATTGACTATCTATACGAAACAGACTTCATGCTTTCCGATGAGCAGACCTATTCTAAATGGCTTATCAATTGTGCAAAAAAGCTTGGGGCAAAATCTGTATCAATAGCTTTTTCCTTTATGGATGACGAGGCGCTTCATGCATTAAATGTTAAATACCTTAATCACGACTCCTATACCGATATCATTACATTTGACGATAGTGTTGGGAAGGATGTTGTGGCAAATGTTGCCATTTCCATTGAACGTGTTGAGCATAATGCAAAAACCTACTCACAATCAACCCAAGACGAACTCCTCCGTGTTATGTGTCATGGACTTTTGCATTGTTTAGGTTTAAACGACAAGACGAAAGATTCACAACAAGAAATGAGAGCCGCAGAAGATTTTTGCATGAAATTGTTCCACGTGGAACACAAAACCACCAATTATGTTTCATGAGGTATATGATGTAATTGTAGTTGGTGGAGGACATGCTGGCGCAGAAGCCGCCGCTGCCACTGCAAACATGGGCAGCAAAACCCTTATGGTTACCATGAATTTGCAAAACATAGGGCAAATGTCCTGCAACCCCGCCATGGGAGGCATAGCTAAAGGACAAATAGTTAGGGAGATCGATGCCTTAGGGGGGTATAGTGGAATTGTTTCCGACAACACAGCAATTCAATTTAAGATGTTGAATCGCTCTAAAGGACCTGCTATGTGGAGCCCAAGAGTGCAGTCAGACCGGATGTTGTTTGCTGCTGCTTGGCGCAACATGTTGGAGCAAACGCCCAACCTCGATTTTTATCAAGACATGGTTAGCGATTTGCTTTTTGAAGGAGATAAAATTGCAGGCGTGGTTACTTCATTAGGAATTGAGATAAAGTCTAAGTCTGTAGTACTAACTAGCGGCACTTTTTTAAATGGTCTTATTCATATTGGTCAGACACAATTTGGCGGAGGGCGTGCTGGAGAAAGCGCCTCTTTCGGAATAACGGAACGGCTTAACGAAAGAGGGTTTGAATCTGGACGCATGAAAACGGGAACGCCTCCGCGCGTGGATGGACGCTCACTGGATTATAGCAAAATGATAGAACAACCTGGCGATGACAACCCGTCTAAGTTTTCCTACGCTTCTCAAACCACTCCTCTTTCTCAGCAACGTTCTTGCCACATGACCTATACAAGCCCAGTGGTTCATGACCTGCTCCGCGAAGGCTTTGACAGATCACCGATGTTCAATGGCCGAATCAAAAGTATTGGACCAAGATATTGCCCTTCTGTTGAGGATAAAATCAATCGATTTGCCGAAAAAGAGCGACATCAAATTTTTGTAGAACCAGAAGGGTGGGATACTGTGGAGGTTTATGTTAATGGGTTCTCTACTTCCTTGCCCGAAGATGTTCAATTCAAAGCCTTGCGTGCAGTATTAGGGTTTGAAAACGTCAAATTTTTCCGCCCAGGCTATGCGATTGAGTACGACTATTTCCCCCCAACACAGCTTAAGCACACCTTAGAGACCAAAACTGTTGACGGTCTATTTTTTGCAGGTCAAATAAATGGCACGACAGGCTATGAAGAAGCGGCGTCCCAAGGGATTATGGCTGGAATCAACGCACATCAGCATGTCGCCAATAAATCACCATTTACCCTTTCACGCGACGAAGCTTATATAGGCGTTTTAATTGACGACCTTATTACCAAAGGCACAGAGGAGCCTTACAGGATGTTTACGTCTCGTGCAGAATATCGCACGTTGCTTCGGCAAGACAATGCCGACGTTCGCCTTACACCAAAAGCACATGCAGTGGGCTTGGCGACAGATGAAAGGCTGCAGCAAATGGAGCGCCAGTCAAAAAAAGCACAATCATTAATTTCATTTTTTAATAAGACTAGCATTCGCCCTGAAGAAGTTAACCCGATCCTGCTGCAAAACGAATCTGCACCCGTAAAGCAATCGTTGAAAATGAGTAAAGTATTGGCGCGACCTAACATCACAATAGAATGCCTTTTAACCCACAAGCCTGTTGTGGATTATGTAGCAGAGCAAAACATGGATACCTCAGTTTTAGAGCAAGCGGAAATACAAATTAAGTACGCAGGATATATTGCCAAAGAAAAAGCGCAAGCAGATAAGCTCACGCAGCTTGATCACGTGCCCATACCAAAAGGCTTTGACTACGAAAAAGTAAAGTCCCTTTCTATTGAAGCGCGGCAAAAATTATCAAAAATTAAACCCATAACCATTGCGCAAGCCTCCAGAATTAGCGGTGTTTCACCAAGTGATTTATCGGTGTTGCTTGTGTATATGGGTCGTTAATTGTTCCACGTGAAACCACTACGTATCAAAGACTTTTTGGTAAGCAAAGAAACATTCCTGCTGAAGCATGACGCTACTATAAATGCATGGCAAACAACACCAGAGATTTTGCCAGAAGTGCTTGAAAAGTATTATCCAAAAGAAGCTTATTTGTCACACACGGATCAAGCAAAAGACTTAAAAGCCAAGATGTACTTGTGGATCAAAAAGAAAAATATTCAAACAAAACTCCATTGGATTTCCAAGTCAAGAAGTAAAGGAAAACTATTGGACTTTGGCGCAGGAAATGGTGCATTTGCACAAGCGGCACAGGCAAAAGGCTGGGACGTATTTGCTTTTGAGTTTTCAGAAAAAGCAAAAAGCCTGCTTACTCAAAAGGGAATAAGGCAAATCAGTGAATCGCTCCAAAAAAACACTTTTGACACCATAACCCTATGGCACGTTTTTGAACACTTACCAAACCCACAGCAGCAATTAAAACGCTTTTATGAAGCAATAGTGCCAGGAGGAACCTTGGTGCTGGCCATACCCAACCACAACTCTTGGGATGCTAAACACTATGGCTCATATTGGGCAGCATATGATGTACCTCGTCATTTGTGGCATTATAACCGCACGTCTATAACCCGACTTGCCCATGAGGCAGGCTTCAATGTTTTAAAAACACATAACATGTATTGGGATGCATTTTACATAGCCTTACTTTCAGAACAATATCGCAAGGGTTCTTTTGCTTGGTCAAAAGCTTTTTTTAAAGGGCTATATTCAAATCTTGTTGGGTGGAGAAAAAACAATACTTCCTCTTTGACGTTTATACTTCAAAAACTTAAATAAGGCGTTTTAAGAGGAGATTATTACGCCAAAGCCCCCAACTCTTATTTAATTAGAATAAATCCTATCTGGCACAGCATTGCCCATCACAAAAAATAGCTGGTGCCTATAACAAGCAAGAGCAAGAATAAGAAAACCCTATGCCGCTTTTTGATGGAGTAGTCGTGTCAGCATAAATGATAAATCAGTAAAAATCATATGCGCATTTCCGTTTCGTTCTAAGTGGTAGGCACTTTTTTCTATCGCGTCAACGATGGGTATAATATTTCCGCCATGCACGAAAGGCGCAAATTTTGAAATTTTAAAATCTGTTGACGCATGGAAAACTACAATTTGGTTTAGTTTATAGTGATCCATAACTGCTGCACGAAAAATATCGATAGCAAAAGCCAAAAACTGCTTTTGCGTTTCCACACCCTTAGAGGCAATTTCTTGACTCCAATCAACAAGTTCAAGTACCACCCCTTTGTTTCCTTTGGCACGAAAAGCCGTGCGTACCCAACGCACAAACCACTGCTCATAATTTTTTTGATTTTCTCGCTTATTATAAAGCGAAAGCGCTTTTCCAACGCTGCCACTGCTTTTAGCAGCCAAGGCGTTTGCCTTTTCTGGGCTAGCCCCTATCTCAACCATAAATTGAGCAACCTCTAGTTTTGACACACGACCAAAATGCGTTCGCTGACAGCGTGATCGGATGGTTGAAATGAGTTGATTTTCGTCTGGACAAACCAACAAAAACAAGGTTTTTGCAGGAGGCTCTTCAATGCTTTTAAGCAGTTTGTTAGACGCTGCAGTCGTAAGCTTTTCGGCATGCCAAACAACAACGCACTTCCACCCACCTTCAAACGATTTCAAACTCACTTTCTGCATGACGGTAAGCGCATCGGTCACATTGATTGCAGCTTGTTTGTTTTCTATCTCTAAAAACTGCGACCAATCGTATAATGTAGCGTATGGTTGTTCCTGAACAAATTGCCGCCACGACCCGCTAAATTCACTAGATGTCGGCTTTGATTTTACCTCAGCAGTTGTTGCCGTTGGAAACACAAAGTGGATATCAGGATGAATCAGCTCATTGGCCTTTAGACGAGCGTCAGATTCGCTACTGTCATCGCCACAAACCACAGCATTGGCATATGCAATTGCCATTGCAAGGACACCCTGTTCATCGTCTCCTTCAAATAATTGTGCGTGTGGAATTCTTCCTAAAGCAAGGCTGTTAAGCAATACGGTCTTTTGGCTTTGGTGCCCAACAATGTCAGAGAAATGCATGCCTAAAGATACAAACCGCATTTAACTAAATCACCACTAGATAAACCCAAACGAAATTGTATTTTTGTGCAAGTAAAACTACACCATGAATACCTTAGAAAACCTTTCTTTTAATCAAGAGCGCGCACTTATTCGTGTGGATTTTAATGTGCCTTTAGACGATAATGGTAACGTAACGGATGCAACAAGAATTGCAGCATCTCTCCCAACGATTAAGCATATCTTGGCGGCCGGCGGTAGCTGCGTATTAATGTCGCATTTAGGTCGACCAAAAGGAAGCGATCCAAAACTTAGCCTTAGTCAAATTGCCCCTACACTCGAAAAGCACTTGGGCCAACCGGTGCAATTTTGCGATGAAGTAGTTGGTCAAAAAGCCGAGGCTCT
>DLPY01000072.1 GCA_002478685.1 Flavobacteriaceae bacterium UBA7446 | reverse complement strand
TATTCGGCGGATAGCCGTACCCCCATAGTTGAAAATGGAACGCTTGAAGATGACCAAAACCGCCGTGATTTTACCATCAACAGCTTGGCGCTTTGTTTAAATGCGGATAATTTCGGGGCAGTATTGGACCCCTTTAATGGTCTTCAGGATTTAAACGATGGGATTATACGAACACCTCTTGACCCAGATGTTACATATTCTGATGACCCGTTGCGAATGTTACGTGCAATACGATTTTCGAATCAGTTAGGGTTTACGATTGCGCAAAAATCATTTGACTCCATTGCAAATAACAGCAAACGGATTGACATACTCTCTAAAGAGCGAATCGTTGAGGAATTGAATAAGATATTGGCTTGCCCAAAGCCTTCTAAAGGATTTTTATTGCTCGATCAAACAAAACTCTTAAATCGTATTCTTCCCGAACTTGTTGCACTGAAGGGGATTGACGAAGTAGAGGGGCAACGCCATAAAGACAATTTTTACCACACCTTAGAAGTTGTAGACAATATCAGCGTGTATTCTGAAAATGTTTGGTTGCGCTGGGCAGCATTGTTGCACGATATTGGCAAAGCACCCACAAAAAAATTTGATGAAAAAGTGGGGTGGACATTTCACGCACACGAATTCGTTGGCGCCAAAATGGTATATAAGCTTTTCAAGCGCCTACGTATGCCACTAAACGAGAAAATGAAATATGTGCAAAAGCTCGTTTATATGAGTTCAAGACCCATCGTGATTGCGCAAGAAGAAGTCACCGATTCTGCGGTGCGTCGTCTTATTTTTGATGCTGGGGATATATTAGACGATTTACTTTTACTATGTAAAGCAGACATTACCACCAAAAACCCTAAGCGTTTTGCCCGCTATCATAAAAACTTTGAAGTCGTAAGACAAAAAGTAATCGAAGTTGAAGCAAGGGATCACATACGAAACTTTCAACCGCCTGTTTCAGGAGAGGAAATCATGCGTATTTTTGCATTAAAGCCTTGCCGTCAAGTGGGAGAAATCAAAGATGCCATCAAAGAAGCCATTTTGGAAGGTGATATTCCAAACGAATACGATGCTGCACACGCTTTTATGTTAACCAAAGCAAAATCTATGGGTTTATCTCCTGCCTAGTTATGTATAAAAACCTTCAACGCTGGACACGCATTTCACTAATTTTAGTATACCTTGTTATTGCTGCTGGGGCAACAGTACGCATGACCGGAAGTGGTATGGGTTGCCCAGACTGGCCCAAGTGTTTTGGCTATTACATTCCACCTACACAAGTCGAACAATTGGCATGGAAACCAAACACAACCTTTAGGAAAGGTAATGTCATTATTGATAAGGAACGTCTTTTGGTTGCCTCAAAAACCTTTACCTCTTCAGAAGGCTTTGACGCGTCACTCTGGGAACCCTATACCAAACACGATTATGCGCTATTTAACGCCACACATACGTGGATAGAATTTATTAATAGATTGTTGGGGGCGCTTTCTGGATTATCTATTCTAATTTTGTTTGGATTCAGTATAAAGTGGTGGCGTAAAAAACCTATCATTTTCATTTTTGCTTTGCTCTCGCTTTTGGGAATACTATTTCAAGCATGGTTAGGAAAAACTGTTGTAGATTCTAATTTGTTACCAATAAAAATATCATTGCATATGCTTATGGCATTATTATTAGTTGGTTTTTTATTAGTGGTACGCGTAGCCTCTAAGTCCTTTGGGCTAAGCAAACTTCCCTCACGAGAAATACGCATGTTGCTTTACGGTACTTTTGCGCTTACCTTGGTTCAAATTGCTCTGGGTATTCAAGTGCGGGAATTTGTGGATTTACAAGTTGAAAGATGGGGATACGACTTACCACAATTTTGGTTGGCGACACCCGAACTCAATTTTTACCTGCACAGAAGTCTTTCGCTGTTAGTAATTAGCAGTAATGTGGTGCTTTATTTTTGGGTAGTAAAAGCACAGATTGAACGGATTTTCATTCAGCGCATTTTATGGCTTATTGGCGGTGAGGTTGCCCTAGGTATCGCCATGTATTACTTTGATTTTCCATTTGCCACACAACCCCTACATTTGGTGTTAGCAACATTATTATTTGGCGTGCAATTATATTGGATTTTACGCATCAACTTACATCGTTATGATTTATCACTTTAGACTTATTTTAGATACCAAAGAGGACGTTTTTCGAGATATAGCATTGGGAGAAAATGCCACATTCGAAGATTTTCATAATGCCATTACACAAGCTTTTGGCTTTGGTGGTTCCGAAATGGCCGTTTTTTATGAAAGTGATGATGAATGGCAACAAGGTGATTCCATTTCGTTGTTTGATATGGGAGAAGATGATACCCGACGCATGAGTGACACCTTACTTCATGATGTGTTCCCAGAAGTATCCAAAATGCTGTATGTCTATGATTTTTTAAACCTGTGGACATTCTTTGTTGAATTGATAGAAACCGATGAACCCAAACCGGGAAATTCCTATCCATTGCTTCTTTTTTCGCATGGCGAAGTGCCAGAGGAAGCACCCGAAAAAACCTTTGAAGCCGAAAAAGATTCATGGAGTGAAAACGAATTTGACGAAAACGGTTTGGATGATTTTGTGGAACCCTCAGACGATTGGTACTAGCGGTTTACTCGAAGCATTTCGTGGTTTTTGTAGTTACGCTTAACAAAGTGAAACGCCGCACGCACAATCTCCCCCATAGAACGACTTTTCAAAAACGAAGATTGCTTAATTAAGTCGTATACTTCTTTGCCCAACTGTTCCACTTTTTCAGGTGTAGAAATATGGTCGTTTAACATACACTTCAACAGTTGTGTCAAACGTGTTTCATTGCCCAAAATACGTCGAGCGATGGTAGCGCGCTCTTCAATTTTGTATTGATCAATGGAGGTTTTGGTCAAATGATTTCTTACCAAATCAACCATAGGTAAATTTTCCTTAAAAAATTGCGGGCGATATACTTTCAAACTCCCTTCGTAGGATTGTTGGTCAAAATCAATAGCACGAATTTTATAAACCACCTTATCAAAGTCATGAATAGGTACGATAACGTAGTTATAGGCGCGCATATCGCCCAATAAGCGAATCATGCATCGCTCATTAAATTTTACAAACGATTTGGCAATTTGACTACACTCAGCGCTTGAGCACTTTGGGAGTAACTCTTTTATAAACTCATCCCCTGGAATACCTGCAATATGCTCCTCAATAAGCGTATTTTTATACACCAAAAAATTTAAGTTATTTGGCGAAAGCATATGCTCTAATTCCAGTCCGTATAATCGTGAAGCGTCTGCTTTTTTTACATAAAAATAAATAAAGTTATCATTTAGAGTATTCCTAATTTTAACACGAAAGGGCTTGGAGTTGCCAAAAGTGCAATAATCAATTGCATCCACATTTAGGTACGGAATGGTCATAGCCCTTCCGTCTGAATGCAGCAAGGCGTAAACACTCTTTAGCTGCTCATCAATTTCCTTTCTGTCACTATCGGAATAGTATACGCGCACCCAAAGGCTATCGTTGTCATACTTATCCATTACCGCTACCGAGCCAGAAAAGCGTAATAAATCGTCATAAAAAATAGGAATTTTCAGCGACCGCGAATACTCATCCAAATAATCTGATAAAAACGGACTAATAGGAAAGATTGGCTTTTTTTTCGAAATTAGCTTATCGCGCATGCCTCAAAGTTAGGTCTTTGTGTAACAAAATAGAGCAGTGCGCGTTAATATAGCAATGAGCACCACTTTAACCGTATCTAATTTAACCAAAAAATTTGGACACCTTACCGCTGTAAATTCCCTTTCTTTTTCCATAAAAAAAGGTAATGTATATGGTATTCTTGGTCCTAACGGAAGTGGAAAATCCACCACGCTTGGTATGATTCTCAACGTCGTAAACCCAACTTCTGGTTCATTTTCATGGTTTGATGGGGCACAAAATACACATCAGGCGCTTAAGCACGTCGGGGCAATTATCGAACGACCTAATTTTTATCCCTACATGACCGCTGCGCAAAACTTACGATTGGTATGTCGGATTAAAGAAGTGCCGCAATCTAAGATTGAAGAAAAATTAGAGCTAGTTGATTTATTGGAGCGTAAAAACGATAAGTTTAAAAACTACTCTTTGGGTATGAAACAGCGGTTGGCTATTGCCTCCGCCCTACTGAACGACCCCGAAATTCTAATTCTGGACGAACCTACTAACGGTTTAGATCCGCAAGGCATTGCGCAAGTACGTGGCATTATCAAAAAAATTGCAGCACAAGGCACCACCATTTTATTAGCGTCGCACTTATTGGACGAGGTAGAAAAAGTGTGTTCACACGTGTTGGTTCTGCAAAAAGGAAAACGAATTTACTTTGGCAAAGTAACCGCACTTACCGCCGATCATGGCTATTTTGAAATCAATGCAACAGATTTAAAAGCATTACAAAAAGTTCTTCAGTATCGTCGAGATATTGAAAAAATTGAAGTACAAAAAAAGTATATTTTAGCATATCCAAACAAGTCCATTTCAGCTACAGAACTTAGTAAATCGTTAAGTGAGCAAGGCATCATCATCACGCATTTTACCCAAAAGCACAAAAGTCTCGAAGAGCAGTTTTTAAGTCTAACGAAAAACCAACAACCATGAAGCGATTGTTTTTGATAGAGTTTGACAAGCTGCGCACCAACCGTTCTAGTCGCATTTTGATTGGTGCATATTTTATTTTACTAACCTCCATTGCACTAATTGCCGCCATAGAGTTTGACATAGGTTCTATCAAGTTTCATTTGGCTGAACAAGGTATTTTTAATTTTCCCTATATCTGGCATTTTAATGGATTTATCGGTGCGTGGTTTAAAATATTTTTGGCGGTGGTTATCGTTTCCATGACCGCCAACGAATACAGCAACAAAACCATCAAACAAAACCTCATTGACGGGCTTAGCAAACGCGAATTTTTGCATTCCAAATGGATAATGATTTCCGCTTTTTCAGGTATTTCTACGCTATTCATTTTTGTGGTGTCGCTGATTTTGGGGCTTATGTATTCCAATTACACCGAGTTGGGTATTATTTTTAGTGATTTAGAATACCTGTTGGCATACTTTCTAAAGCTAGTCGCTTTTTTTGCCTTTTGCTTGTTTTTGGGAACAGCCATAAAGCGCTCCGCCTTTGCTTTGGGGTTTTTGGGTGTTTGGCAAATGTTTGAAGGAATTTGCTATGGTCTTCTCAAATGGAAATCACCTTCTTGGATAGATGCCGATCAAATGTTTAGGCTATTTCCGTTAAATGCCATGAGCAACCTTATTCCCGAACCGTTTACGCGCCTTTCTGCGGTGCGCACTCTTGCAGAACAAGTGGGGGAAGTGATGCAAATAAATTCTGCTGTACGCTTTTGGGACATCGTAATTGTAGTTTTGTGGTCCTATATTTTTTATTTCCTAACCTATAGACTTCTCAAACGCCGCGACCTCTAAGTTTTTGCTATTTTTGGCATGCTATGGAGTTCGAGCTTATTTCTGATTTTAAACCCACTGGTGATCAGCCAAAAGCCATTCGCCAATTGGCGATAGGAATTACCGAAAAAGATAAGTTTCAAACGCTTTTAGGTGTTACAGGTTCTGGTAAAACCTTTACGGTTGCCAATGTCATTGCAGAAACCAGACGTCCAACACTAGTGCTTGCACACAATAAAACCTTAGCAGCACAACTCTATACAGAATTCAAACAGTTTTTTCCAAACAATGCGGTAGAGTATTTTGTATCCTATTACGATTACTACCAACCCGAAGCCTATATTCCTACCACAGGGACTTATATTGAAAAGGATTTGTCCATAAACGATGAGATTGAAAAGTTGCGATTAAGCACCACTTCGTCGCTACTTTCTGGACGGCGCGACGTAATTGTAGTAGCTTCGGTTTCATGTCTTTACGGCATCGGAAATCCAGTGGAGTTTAAAAAGAATGTAATTCATATTCGGGTTGATCAAGTTATTCCCCGAACAAAACTTCTTCATCATTTGGTGCAGAGCCTGTATGCGCGTACCACTGCCGATTTTTTACATGGTAATTTTCGTGTAAATGGAGATGTGATTGATGTTTTTCCAAGCTATGCTGATCATGCCTTTAAAATTCATTTTTTTGGCGATGAGATTGAAGCCATTGAGCTTTTTGATCCACTTACAGGAACCATTAAGGAAAATTTTGAACAACTGACCATTTACCCTGCTAATATGTTTGCAACTTCCCCAGAAGTGCTACAAAATGCCATTCATCAAATCCAAGACGATCTTACAGCACAGGTGGCATATTTTAAAGAAATTGGTAAGCATTTAGAAGCTAAACGGTTGGAGGAACGTACTAATTTTGATTTGGAAATGATTCGTGAGCTGGGCTATTGTTCAGGAATTGAAAATTACTCACGCTACATTGACGGTCGCGCGCCTGGTACAAGACCCTTTTGTTTGTTAGATTATTTCCCAGACGATTATTTGATGGTAGTGGACGAAAGCCATGTAACCCTCTCGCAAGTGCACGCCATGTATGGCGGAGATAGAAGCCGAAAAGAAAATTTAGTCGAATACGGATTTCGACTGCCTGCCGCAATGGACAATCGTCCATTGAAATACGAGGAATTTGAGCTATTGCAACGTCAAGTTATTTACGTGAGTGCAACCCCTTCCGATTACGAATTGGAACAAACCGAAGGTGTTTATGTAGAACAGATAATTCGTCCCACGGGATTGTTAGATCCGCTTATTGAAGTAAGACCAAGTCTAAATCAAATTGATGATTTGGTAGAGGAAATTCAGCTTCGTGCCGAAAAAAACGAACGTGTATTGGTAACAACACTTACCAAACGGATGGCGGAAGAACTTACCAAATACCTCTCGCGCATTGCCATTAGGTGCCGATACATTCACAGTGACATTGACACCTTGGAACGAGTTGAAATCATGCGCGATTTACGTAAAGGATTGTTTGATGTGCTGATTGGAGTAAATCTGTTGCGTGAAGGTTTAGATCTACCTGAGGTATCATTGGTTGCCATTTTGGATGCAGACAAAGAAGGCTTTTTGCGTTCGGCACGTTCACTAACGCAAACTGTTGGTAGGGCAGCTCGAAACCTTAATGGCATGGCAATTATGTATGCAGACACCGTTACCAAAAGCATGCAAAAAACCATTGACGAGACCCAATATCGAAGAGCCAAACAAATGGCGTATAACGAACGGCATAACATTACACCACAAGCACTAAACAAAGCCTTAGATGAAACATTTGAGCGTGCCAACGCTTCGCCAGTTTCAGCATCACTGAAAAAAGAGGATATTGCATATTTATCTAAAGATGCGCTGCAAGCTAAGGTACGAAAGGCAAGAAAAGACATGGAAAAAGCCGCCATGGACATGGATTTTATCCAGGCGGCTCATTTTAGAGATGAAATTGAACGTATGCAAAGCCAACTAAAAACGTTGAGTTAGCATACATTTACTTAATTTCAATCTGCTTTTTGGGTTCAGGAATTGCTTCTTGAAGTTTGGGCAACGAAATATGCAAAATCCCATTGTCGTACTTTGCTTTAATTCCTGTAAGATCAACAGTGTCGGGCAATCTAAAACTGCGTTGAAAGTTATCGTAAGCAAACTCACGACGTGTGTACTGTGCGGTTTTACTTTCATTTTCATGGGTTGACTCACTTGAAATGGTCAACACATGATCGTCTAACTCCACGTTGAAGTCCTTACGAGATTTTCCAGGTGCAGCAAGGGCTACTTCAAAAGCCGTGTCTGTCTCTGAAATATTTACCGAAGGAACTTGTGTACGCGTTGATGTTGAGGTTAAAGGAAATGATGTTCCAAAAAATTCATCCAACAAAGATGGGAATAATGTATTTGTATTTCTACGAACTAAATTCATGATGTTAGGTTTTAATGTTATACACCTAACCAATGGCAATTTACATACCGTTTGAAATAAACTGACTTTTTGTCTGTTATACTTTTATAATAAGTGACATTTTGTCTGTTATTGGAGAACAGCCTGTACTTTATCGGCAGCTTCTTGGAACAATACAGCACTTTGGACTTCAAGGCCTGATTCATCAATCAACTTTTTGGCAATGTCGGCATTAGTACCTTGAAGGCGAACAATAATAGGAACTTTTATCGTATCTCCCATATTTTTATATGCATCTACAATTCCTTGGGCCACACGGTCGCAACGTACGATTCCGCCAAAAATATTAATCAAAATTGCCTTAACCTTTGGGTCTTGCAAAATAATACGGAACGCCGCTTCTACCCGTGCAGCATCTGCCGTTCCGCCTACATCTAAAAAGTTAGCAGGGTCGCCACCGGCTTGCTTGATTAAATCCATTGTAGCCATCGCAAGTCCAGCGCCATTTACCATACAACCCACGTTTCCATCTAGCGCAACATAGTTAAGTCCTACTTCACGTGCTGCCACGTCTGTTGGGTTTTCCTCGCGAATATCACGCATAGCCTCAAAATTAGGATGACGGAATAACGCATTGTCATCAAGTGTAACCTTTGCATCTACAGCAATAATTTTATCATCTGAGGTTTTTAGCACAGGATTGATTTCAAACAACGCTGCATCAGCACCCACATAGGCTTTGTAAAGTGCAGTAACAAATTTGGTCATACCTTTAAACGCAGCACCTGATAGACCAAGATTAAAAGCCACTTTTCTTGATTGAAATGGCAACAAGCCAACGCTAGGGTCAACTTCTTCTGTGAAAATAAGCTCGGGGGTTTGTTCTGCAACCGTTTCGATATCCATTCCACCCTCAGTAGAATACATAATCATATTGCGTCCCGTAGCACGATTTAGCAACACGGAAATGTAAAATTCTTTAGGCTCTGAATCACCCGGGTAATAGACATCCTCAGCAACCAGCACTTGGTGTACTTTCTTTCCTTCGGCTGTGGTTTGGGGAGTTACTAATTGCATTCCAATGATATCATCTGCAATTTTTTTAACCTCATCTAAAGATTTGGCAAGTTTAACACCTCCACCTTTTCCACGACCGCCAGCGTGTACTTGTGCTTTAATGACGTGCCAACCTGTTCCTGTTTCTTCTGTAAGTTGCTTTGCTGCAGTCACTGCTTCCGCTGGGGTTGTGGCTACAATGCCACGCTGAATGCCTACACCAAATTGAGCTAAAATCTCTTTTCCTTGATATTCGTGTACGTTCATCGATTAAGTTTAGGTTACAAAAGTAGAGAATCAAAAGGGTATATGCATATAAAGCCATAAAAAGATATATGTTGTATTCATAACATTATGTTTTATTTTTAAGATATTTTAAAATTCATGCCAGTATTAAATATTCAAAAACCTACATTTGCGCAAAATATTTGCGATGCAAAATCAAGATTTAGTGCGTATAAGTCAAGAATATGGAAGCCCTTTATATGTATATGACGCACAAATAATGGGGCAACAATATACACGATTGACACGTGCGTTTAATGCCGTACCACATCTTCGCATCAACTATGCCGTTAAGGCGCTTTCTAACCTCAGCGTATTGAAGTGGATGCACCAGTTAGGCGCAGGGTTAGATACGGTTTCCATTCAGGAAGTACAACTAGGACTTGCTGCAGGCGTGGCACCAAACGAAATTATTTATACTCCAAACGGTGTTTCCCTTTCTGAAATTGAGGAAGTGGCGCAATTGGGCGTTCAAATCAATATTGACAACTTAGATATATTGGAACAATTTGGCACAGCACACCCAAATGTTCCTGTGTGTATTCGAATTAATCCGCACATTATGGCTGGCGGAAACGCAAATATCTCAGTAGGGCATATCGATTCAAAATTTGGTATTAGTATTCATCAAATGCCTCATTTGTTACGCATTGTAGAAAACACAGATATGCGAATCAATGGCGTGCACATGCATACCGGAAGTGATATTTTAGATATTGACGTATTTCTGCACGCTGCCGAAATCCTTTTTGACACAGCACGCCAATTTACAAACTTGGAATTTTTGGACTTTGGTAGTGGGTTTAAAGTACCCTACAAACCAAGTGATAACGAAACCAACATAGAAGAATTGGGCGAAAAACTGAGCGCGCGCTTTAATGACTTTTGCAAAGACTACGGCAAAGAACTGGTATTGGCCTTTGAGCCAGGCAAATTTTTGGTATCCCAAGCGGGTTATTTCCTAACTTCTGTCAATTCGGTTAAGCAGACCACCTCAACGGTATTTGCACAAGTAAACAGTGGTTTTAACCACTTAATACGTCCCATGCTCTATGGCGCGAAGCACCGTATTGAAAACATCTCCAACCCAGGTGGCAGAGAGCGTTTTTACTCTGTGGTGGGTTATATATGTGAGACAGACACCTTTGCCAATAACCGCAAAATTGCAGAAATCAGCGATGGCGATGTGTTGTGCTTTCACAATGCCGGTGCGTACTGCTTTACGATGGCAAGTAACTACAACTCCCGCTTTAGACCTGCCGAAGTGCTTTGGCACGATGGAGAAGCAAAGCTTATTCGTAAAGCCGAAAGCTTTAACGACCTGATACAAAACCAAGTGGTATTGGATTTTAAAGAAAAAGCATTGGCTTAACCAATCACCCCAGAGCCTATCAGCTCATCGTCTAGGTACCAAGCAGCAAACTGCCCAGCGGCAATTGCAGATTGGGGCGCATCAAAAACCAAGTACATCCCTGCTGCTGTTGGGTGCAGCGTAGCAGCCGCCAAAGGCTGTCTGTAACGTATACGCGTCTGAACTCTCATTGGCTGGTCAGTTTTTAGGTCGGGGCGTATCCAGTGTACATCCGCTTGGTCTATCCATAAGGCAGCGCGGTATAAGCCAGGGTGGTCTTTGCCCTCCCCCACGTAAATGATATTTTTTTGCACATCCGTTGCCAATACAAACAACGGCTCTTTGGTACCTCCAACCGCCAAGCCCTTGCGCTGGCCAACCGTAAAAAAGTGTGCGCCATTGTGTGTGCCTACAACTTTACCATCTTCGGCAGTATACACAAACTTCTCCGCCAAACCCTTTGGGCTGTTTTCTGGGGCTATGGCATACATGGGGTGCGTATCTGCAACCTGTACAATTTCGCCTTTTTTAACTGCTAGTTTTTGCTGTAAAAAATCAGGTAAACTCACTTTTCCCACAAAGCACAAGCCTTGGGAGTCGCGCTTTTCAGCAGTTACTAGTCCTTGTTCAGCAGCAATTTTACGCACTTCACTTTTTTGAAGCCCTCCAATGGGAAAAAGCGTTTTGGCAAGTTGCGCTTGATTCAGTTGACATAGAAAATACGACTGATCCTTATTGGCATCTGCGCCTGCAAGTAGGCGTTGTGTGGTTGAAGTAGAAAGCGTATCCTTTTGGCAATAATGTCCCGTAGCGACATAGTCTGCACCCAGCGAAAGGGCAATGTCTAAAAACACATCAAACTTTATTTCACGATTACAAAGCACATCTGGATTTGGTGTGCGCCCGCGTTGGTATTCGGCAAACATATAGTCTACAATACGTTCCTTGTACTGTTCGCTTAAATCAACGGTCTGAAAAGGAATACCGAGTTTTTCAGCCACCAACATGGCATCGTTGCTGTCTTCCAGCCAAGGGCACTCGTCAGAAACGGTAACCGAGTCATCGTGCCAGTTTTTCATAAACAAGCCTATAACCTCATAGCCTTGCTTTAGCAACAAATAGGCCGCAACACTAGAGTCTACACCACCAGAAAGACCAACAATGACACGTTTGTTTTGCATGATACAAAGGTAAGTATGATGATACCGCCCCACCAAACGTGTGGGGATTAGCAATTAATTTATCTGCGAAGTTTTTTCTGACGCTCAGCCTCTTCCATCATTTCAGCCATTTTACGCTGAAAGCGGTTTTGCTTTTTCGGCTTCTTTTTGTTTTCCTCAATTTGGGCATGAATTTTATCTTGATCAATAATCACGTTTTTAACCACTACCATTATAGCAATCATCAACAGGTTGGAAACCACGTAATACAAACTAAATCCACTTGCGTAATTGTTAAAGAAAAACAACATCATAACAGGCATTAAATACATGATAAATTTCATATTAGGCATCCCTGGCTGAGCTGGCTGAATTTGCTGTCCTGTAGTCATTCGGGTATAGAAAAATATCGCTACAGAAGCCAATAATGGAAATAGGCTGATATGGTCGCCGTAGAAAGGAATGCTAAAAGGTAGTTCGGCAATAACATCGTAAGAGGATAGGTCGTCTGCCCATAAAAACGATTTTCCACGCAGTTCATACGCAATGGGGAAAAAGTAAAATAACGCAAAGAATACAGGCATTTGTAACAGCGCAGGAATACACCCCGCAAGTGGGCTTGCCCCGGCTTTGGTGTACAGCTTCATAGTTTCTTGCTGACGCTTGGTTGCATCTTTTTTATACTTTTCATTTATCTCGTTGATTTCAGGTCTGAGTACACGCATTTTTGCTTGCGACACATAGGACTTATAAAGCACCGGCGACAACACCAAACGCACAATTATGGTAAGTAAAATTATGGCAATTCCGTGTGGTACTACACTAGTAAGAAATCCAAAAAGCGGATAAAAAATCGATCGGTTTATCCAGCCAATAATTCCCCATCCAAACGAAATACTCTCAAATAAATTCTCGTCGTAATTTTTAAGTACAGCATAATCTGTTGGTCCCATATACCAATCAAAATTGGCTTCAAAACGATTACGTTGATACGGAAGTGTGGTTTTGGTAGTAAACCCTTTAAGGAATATAGATGTTTCCACCTCCTCATCAGTCATGTCTGCTGAAGTTAGTGTCACCTGCTCAAAAGGGTCTTTTGGAATAAGAATACTGCTAAAAAAGTGTTGGCGGTACGATACCCACTCTACATTTTTTTCATTTTCGTCATCGTCTCCTGATGCAGAAAGCGTACTATACTTATCGTTTTCGTGACGGTAAGCCAACTGCGTATATCGGTTTTCGTACTGTGCGCTTTTCGCATGACGAAATCCGTCCATACTCCACAAAAATGCAGCAGGAATTGACGTATCCAATGCATTTTCTATGCCCTCAGCAACGACTTCAAAACCAAAACGAAATCCATCTTTTGGAAGTATATAAACAAATTCGATATAAGCGTTTTCATCAATAGCAGCACGAAGGCGTAATTCTTCCCCTTTTTCGTCTTTGGTGACTGTTGGTGAAAACATCAAAAATTTGGTTTGTAACAATTGCCCTGTAGCAGTAGTGAAAGCAATGTTTAGTGTATTGTTATCTTTATCTACAAGATACAATGGGACCTCTTGGTAATTCAGTTCTCCATTAAGAAGTACTTGCTCCATAATACCTCCTTTGGTAGAAATACCGATAGTAAGCACGTCGTTTTGAAGGGTAATCGTTTCTTTAGCAACTGATGCTGTAGAAACTAGTTCTGTGGGAGTAGCTACAACCTCATCAGGAGTTTGATTTTTGGTTTCCGCAAACGCTTCTGTGGTTTGCTCTTGTTGGGTGTTGGCATGTGCTATCTCCTCAGCAGACTGATTATAAATCATCCATGTGAAAATGACAAAAATGAGCACCATACCAATAATTTGTAACGGGTCTATCCGACGTTCTTCCATGCGTTAGTTTTTTGTTTTTGCATATTGGCTACACGCCTTTACAAAGGCTGAAAAAAGTGGGTGTGGCGCCAAAACAGTACTCTTATATTCGGGGTGATATTGCACACCAACAAACCAAGGGTGTGCGTCAATTTCAACAATTTCTGCAAGCCCTGTTTCTGGATTTATTCCTGTTGCCTTTAAGCCATGAGATGATAATTGGTCAAAGTAAAAGTTGTTGAGTTCATAGCGATGGCGGTGCCGCTCACTAATTGCGTCTTTTTGATAAATTTTTTGCACACGGCTATTAGGTCTGAGGTTGCAGTCCCAAGTTCCAAGACGCATCGTTCCTCCTTTATTTTGCACCTCCTTTTGCTCATCCATTAGATTAATCACAGGATGAGGCGTATCTTCCGAAATTTCTGTAGAATTGGCATCTTTCAATCCAATTACATTCCGTGCAAATTCGATTACGGCCATTTGCATACCCAAGCAAATTCCAAAAAATGGAATATTGTTTTCGCGCACATATTGGATGGCAGTTATTTTCCCTTCAATTCCCCTAGAGCCAAAGCCGGGTGCAACGAGCAAACCATGAAGTTCCTTGAGTTTTGCTTTACAGTTTTGAGGTGTTAAATGTTCAGAATGTATCGAAACTACCTCAACCTTTACTTCATTAGCAGCACCCGCATGAATAAAAGCCTCCAAAATGGATTTATACGAATCTTGTAACTCTACATATTTACCAACCAATCCAATACGGATGTGTTGTTTTGGATTATTATACCTAGATAAAAATGCTTTCCATTTCGTAAGGTCTGGCTCCAAATTATCGGGAAGCGATAACAAGTCTAAAACGACACGATCTAGGCCCTCTTCATGCATCAAAAGCGGAACGTCATAAATGGTATCTGCATCGATCGATTGGATAACAGCTTCACGTTTAACATTGCAGAATAGTGCTAGTTTATTACGAATATCATTTGAAAGTTCGTGTTCTGTACGACAAACCAAAACATCAGCGTTAATTCCACTTTCCATTAGTGTTTTAACAGAGTGTTGAGTGGGTTTTGTTTTTAATTCTGCTGCTGCAGAGAGGTACGGAACAAGAGTAAGATGTATCACAATACAGTTGTCACGCCCCAATTCCCAACGCAACTGACGTACTGCCTCAATATAAGGTAAGGATTCTATATCTCCTACCGTTCCACCAATTTCAGTAATCACCACATCATAATCTCTAGTGGTACCTAGCAATTGCATGCGTTCCTTGATTTCGTTGGTAATGTGTGGAATGACTTGAACGGTTTTACCTAAAAACTCACCTCGGCGTTCCTTTTCAATCACACTTTGATAAATACGACCCGTAGTGACGTTATTAGCTTGCGAAGTACGCACGTTCAAAAAGCGTTCATAGTGGCCAAGATCGAGATCAGTTTCTGCACCATCATCTGTAACAAAACACTCGCCATGTTCATACGGATTTAGCGTGCCAGGATCAACATTAATATAAGGGTCAAATTTTTGTATAGTGGTTTTTAGTCCACGTGCCTGTAATAAATTCGCCAGAGATGCTGAGATAATGCCTTTACCAAGGGAAGAAGTAACTCCTCCAGTAACAAAAATGTATTTGGTTTTAGGCATAGCTTGATTGCATTAAAGGTGCAAAAATACAAAGAATAAACTACCTAACCTCTAGCGAATCTAGGAGGATATTAGAGGGCTTTACTTCAATCATTTCAAAACCCTGATGCTGAATGGTGTATGTAGCAATATTTTCATAACCACCAGTTGGCATGAATTTATATTCAAATCTATGTTGAAGTTGCTCACCTAAACCTAAAGAAACTCCTCCTGTAAGGGTCCTCTTTACGGCTATACGCAAGGCCACATCAATCAACACATCAAAACCTTTTACTGCAGTACGATTAGGGGTTTTTCCAAACCTTTCTTTGTAGTTTTCATCAAACTTTATGCGAATGCTATCTCGTTTTTCATGAAAATAGCTTGGATACGTAAAACGTAAGTTTCCCAAATGTGCTTGAGAAACATTGGAATCGTCGTAAGTTCCAGAGCGGTAATGTGTAAAGAGTTGCACTTTCCTATCGTCTCTTTGTTGGGCGTTAAGCATAGAAGTCATACCTGTGACAAGATTTAAATCTTCGGTTTCCAAAAACACCCAATTTGGTCGGGTAGGTGTGAGGAGTGAATCCACAACATCGGGCTTTACGTAACCAAAATCCGCATCTGGCCGAATAATTTCTGCTAACGGAAACTGCTCTTTTAGTTTAAACTCTGTTTTTCTATTCTTATGATCTGAAATAATCAAAATACATGGATTATCAGTGTTGGCATCCAAAGAATCAATGTAAGTTGACAGCCGTTTGCTTAAACTTCTCTTGCTTGGTATAGTATTAAAAGTGACTTTTGAAGCTTTAATATCACGTGTTGTCATAGGCGATACAACGGGAATATTAAAAAAGGCCATAGCTTGTGCTAAACGACTCAGATTTCCTTGAGTAAAAGGTCCAATTACCGCATCAAATTGAGAAAAATCATTTTGATTGAGAATCTGCTCAACAATGTAGCGTTGATTTTCAGTATCAAAAACCGTGAGCTCAACACTCAACCCCACCTTGTTAAGGCTGTCTGCAGCATGAAGCATACCAGCATAAAAATCGAGTGCAACCGTAGTAAGGTTACGCTCCGATAGTGTTTTTTTGGTTTGAATTACAGAATCCAGTTCAATACGTGAAAGGCGAAATGGCGCCATAAGTGCAATGCGCACTACAGGAGTTACAAAAGTACTGTCCCAAAAACTTGGTTTTGCTCCAAATTGAAGCTTTTGTTGCACCAATGTATCCGCTTGTATTTTAGGGATTTTAAGCACCATACCCTGTTGCAAATTAATTTCAAGAAGCTCTGGGTTCAGAGTTTCTAATTGTGCTCTGGTCAATCCTAATTTTTGCTCTAATCGATAATAGCCTTCTCTGGGTTGCACCGTGTAATAGCTAAATTGAGCAGCTTTTTCTTCGGCAGTTTTTTGTGGAACATAGAGTACAGTACCTATAGAAAGTGTATTTCCCAATTGTGGATTTAACACGCGAAGCGAATCAATCGAAATGCCATAGGTATAAGCAGCGCGCCAAAGCGTTTCTTTGGGCCTCACAACGTGTTGTCCCAATTTGCGTTCAGACTGAATCTGAACTACTTTTTTATAACGTGGGATTTGAAGTTTGTCACGCTTGCGAATTCCTTTTTTTGCAAGCGGATTATGCGCAATAATTTGCTCAGAAGTAACATCGTACCTGTTTGCAATTGCCTCAAGGGTTTCTTTCTTTTTTACTTTATGTACAATAAAGTGCGATACCTCAGCTTGTTGAGCTACGCCAATAAAACAAAGGTGTGCAAACACAAAAACGATAAAACGTTTACTCCCACTCAATAGTTGCGGGAGGTTTAGAACTGATATCATAAACCACACGGTTAATTCCTGGAATACGATTAATAATTTGATTTGAAATTTCTTGTAAAAACTCATAGGGCAAATGTACCCAATCTGCCGTCATTCCGTCAGTTGATGTTACCGCACGAAGCGCAACGCACTTCTCATAAGTGCGCTCATCGCCCATAACCCCGACCGACTGCACTGGCAACAGAATTACACCAGCTTGCCACACATTATCATATAAACCATGATGGCGTAACTCTTGTATAAAAATGGCATCCGCTTCTTGAAGCATCGTCACTTTTTCTTTTGTGATATCGCCCAAAATACGAATAGCAAGACCTGGTCCTGGGAAGGGATGACGGCCTAAAATTCCAGCAGGCATATTAAGGCTTGCCCCTACCCTTCGCACCTCATCTTTAAACAACATATTTAGAGGTTCTACCACTTTTAATTTCATAAAATCAGGAAGGCCACCTACATTGTGGTGCGACTTAATGGTTGCCGAAGGTCCATTGACAGATACGGACTCAATGACATCGGGGTAAATTGTTCCTTGTGCAAGCCATTTGGCGCCTTCTACTTTGTGTGCTTCCTCATCAAACACTTCTACAAAAACCCGACCAATAATTTTGCGCTTTGTTTCGGGATCACTTACCCCCGCCAATTCACTCAAAAATTGCTCGGTAGCATCTACGCCCTTTACATTAAGTCCCATGTGCTCGTATTGCGCAAGCACATCGGAAAATTCGTTTTTGCGCAACAGTCCATTATTCACAAAAATGCAGTGCAAGTTTGGACCAATAGCTTTATGCAATAAAATGGCAGCTACAGAAGAATCAACACCGCCGCTAAGTCCTAAAATCACTTTGTCGTTGCCCAACTGCGCTTTAAGTCGTGCAACGGTAGTATCCACAAAAGCATCCGATGTCCAATCAGGGGTAATTCCTGCAATATCTACTAAAAAGTTTTGTAGCAACTGTTTCCCATCAGTGGAATGATATACTTCGGGGTGAAACTGAATGCCATAGGTCATGCTATCATCCATTACATAAGCAGCATTGGCAACGTCTTTAGTTGATGCCAATTGTGTTGCATTTTCTGGCAATTTTTTAATGGTATCGCTATGGCTCATCCACACTTGCGATTCCAGCGGAATATCTTTTAAAAACGGATGCTTTTCGACTTTTGCCAAGCGTGCGCGTCCATATTCTCTAGTATTGGAAGGGGCAACTTCACCCCCATTAAAATGCGCTAAATACTGTGCACCATAGCAAACCCCAAGCAAGGGCACTTTGTTCCGAATGGCACTTAAATCTGGGTGAGGGGCGTCGTTGGAGCGTACCGAAAACGGAGACCCCGAAAGGATAACTGCCTTAAAGGTTGAAACATCATCTGGAATATTGTGAAAAGGGTGTATTTCACAAAAAATGGAGAGCTCTCGAACACGGCGCGCAATGAGTTGTGTGTATTGCGAACCAAAATCAAGAATAAGTACTTTGTTATGCATATGCAAAAATACAATTAAACTTTATTGGTGATTATTGCTTTAGCATTAGTTTTTAACAGTAAATATGTTAAAAATTGTAGCGAGAATCCATTTTTAAAACATTAAAACTACTGTGAAATAACAGCTTTAATACTGCACAACATGCAACCCGTTAGCAGTTGTCTCAAGCACGTTTTTTATGTCATCCGTAAACTTCTCAACGGTTTTATCTGTCAAAACGGAAGAAAAATGCGCTATGCGTTCTTGCAATTTATCGTTAGGGAACAGTGCATTTCGGATATCAGTAACTCGGATGATTTCATCTTGAAGTTTGATACGCTGCGCCTTAAGCAAGCGCTTTTCCAGTTTGTCTAATCCTTTGAGTTGCTTTTTTTCTTGCGCATTAACAGCACCTAAAAAAGAAGCGTCGGTTTGTTTTGCCAGTGCTTTTAAATCTTCAAATTGGCGCAGCAACTCATTTCGTTGTGTAGAAAAATCAATATCGATATCACTAATTTGGCGCACTCGTTTGTTAATAAATGACGCTTTTGGCAAAAACAAATCTTGAAGTGGAAGCTTTAGTTTCGTGCATTTTTTCACTTGCTTTTCGGACATCAACAGCAAACTAGATCGGTGTTGCAAAAGCGGATACGGCACATCAAAAGCCTCAAAAGCAGCTTTTAACTGCAACCAATACGCCAATTCGCCTCCACCGCCAACATAAGCTATGTTTGGCAAAACACATTCTTGATACAACGGACGCATTAGCGCATTGGGCGAAAAACGTTCAGGATGGTTGTGTATTTCAGCTTCTAAGGCTGACACATCCCAACTGTAAATTTCATCTGCGGTCGTATAGTTTTTACCCTTTTTTACGATGCGTGTTCGTTTATCATCAAGGAGATAGAATAAATTGATTTCTCTGGGGTTTACCTGTGGCTTGTAGTTAGGTATTGCTTTTGACAAGGCTGTATCGGTTTTTAAAACCGATTTATGTATTGATTGTTCCCAGAGTTCTTTAGAAATAATGGGCAAAAAAAGTGATTTTAGTGCATAATCATCTCCGTCAACAACAATCAATCCATATTTTCCAAAAAGCTGATGCACCAGCTTTCGAGTGGCATTGGCCAAATTATCTTCTTGTAAATAACAATCGGCAAATAATTTTAACAGCTCTTTTCCATGCGGATTTTTGCTCCAATACGGCTCCAATTGACTGTATAATTCATGTAAATTTTCGGTACGCATTCGCCCCACAGGACCTCCCGATTGGGTATCCCAGCGTACTTTTTGTTCACCCAAAAAGAAGTGATTGATTTCCTCAAAATCATGATCTTCAGATGCCATCCAAAAAACTGGAACATAATGATGCGAACTGTCTGCCTGTTGCAACCGTTCAGCGGTATTTATAACATCCAAAATCTTATACCAAAAAAACAAGGGTCCCGTGAAGATATTCAATTGATGTCCGGTGGTTATCGTAACCGTATTGGGCTTTTTCAAGATTTTTAAGTTAGTTCTTACTTTCTCTTTTTGTAGAAGATGCTGATATTGGTTTTGTATAGCATCAACCAATATTTTTCGGTTTTCTTTAGTAAAAGAAACAGCCCTGTTTTGCGCTACTTTTTGCACCTCCGAAGTTGATACCAGTCCGTTGTGAAAAGGCAGCAGTGCCTTACCTGATTGCAACAAACGTTGCATTATGGGCGAATAAATACCCGAATGAAACCCTAAAGATGCTATCGAATTCACGAGACAAAAGTAGTTAAAGTATGAAATTGACGCATTTTAGGTCAATCCTACGCTAGCAGGAACCGCCTGTAAATCAAAATCCTGAGCAGCGGTAATCGTTAAATTGGCAAAATCGCCAACCTTAAGGTAGTACTGTTGTGCATCTACCCAAACTTCGTTATCCACATCTGGGGAATCAAATTCGGTGCGTCCAACAAAAAAGTTCCCTTCTTTTCTATCGATAACGCATTTTAACGTTTTTCCTATCAATGCTTGATTTTTTTCCCAAGAAATTTGGGCTTGTAGTTCCATAAGTTCATTTACTCTAGCCTGTTTTACTTCGGCGGGAACATTGTCTTCTAGCGAATGTGCATGTGTATTTTCCTCGTGGCTGTACTGAAAGCACCCTAATCGCTCAAAACGCATTTCTTTTACCCAAGATTTTAGCAATTCGAAGTCCTCTTCAGTCTCACCGGGATACCCCAAAATAAGGGATGTTCGAATTGCCATTTCTGGAACAGCATTTCTAAATTTTTTGAGCAAGGTCGTGGTTTTCTCTTGCGTAGTTCCACGCCGCATAGAGCGTAAAATAGGGTCTGAAATATGTTGTAGAGGAATATCGATATACGAACACACTTTTGGTTCCGATGCAATTACTTCCAATACATCTTCTGGAAAGCCGGTTGGAAAGGCGTAATGCAAACGAATCCAGACAATCCCCTCAACCTGTGCCAAGGCTTTGAGCAAGTCTGCCAATCGTCGTTTTTTGTACAAGTCCAAGCCGTAATAGGTAGAGTCTTGTGCAATGATAATCAGTTCTTTTACGCCGTTTTTGGCAAGCCCGTTGGCTTCCTCAACCAAGTCCTCGATGGGTTTTGAGCGATGTGCCCCGCGCATAAGCGGAATAGCGCAAAATGAACACGGTCGGTCGCATCCTTCCGAAATTTTTAGATATGCATAGTTTTTGGGTGTAGTCGTAAGGCGTTCGCCAAGTAGCTCATGACGGTAGTCTGCGCCTAAGGCTTTGAGTAAGAGCGGTAAATCTGTTGTGCCAAAATAATCGTCCACATTTGGGATTTCGGCTTCTAACTCGGGTTTATAGCGCTCACTTAAACAACCGGTTACAAATAATTTATCGATGAGTCCCTGTTCTTTTTGTTCTGCAAAATTTAATATCGTATTTACCGATTCCTCCTTGGCATTATCAATAAAACCACAGGTATTCACCACGACGATATTGCCTTGCTGTTCATGAACCACGTCTTTGTCACTGGCCTTCAACTGCCCCATCAGCACTTCAGAGTCGTAAATGTTTTTGGAACACCCAAGTGTAACCACGTTGATTTTATTCTTTTTCGCGGACTTTGTTCGCATAATACATTTTAGTGCTAATAGTTTTCGAACAAGGAATCTAAAAATTCTTTTGCATCAAAAGGCAATAAATCCTCAACACCTTCTCCTACACCAATATATTGTATGGGAACTTCTAACTCGTCTGAAATTCCTATGACCACTCCCCCTTTGGCGGTGCCGTCAAGTTTGGTCAAAATGAGTCCGGAAACAGCAGTTGCTTCAGCAAATTGCTTTGCCTGAACAAAGGCATTTTGTCCTGTTCCTCCATCTAAAACAAGTAGTACTTCATGAGGTGCTTCAGGGATTATTTTTTGCACAACACGTTGAATTTTTGTCAATTCCTGCATCAGGTTGGTGTTGTTATGTAAACGCCCTGCGGTGTCTATTAGTAGCACATCCATTTGTTCTTTTTTAGCACGCTCTACTGCAGTGTAGGCTACCGATGCAGGGTCACTTCCTTCTTGGAGCTCTACAAGTGGTACATCCTCTCGTTCAGACCACAAGCGCAATTGCGCTACGGCACCTGCTCTAAAGGTGTCAGCAGCAGCCAACATGACGCTTTTTCCTTCACTTTTATATCGATGCGCCAGTTTGCCAATGGAAGTCGTTTTTCCTGCGCCATTTACTCCTACTACCAATATGATTTGAAGTTCGTCAGTACTGATATTTTGAGAAGATTGAGTTGCTGTTAATAGCGATATCATCTCATCGTATAGGAGTTTATCTAATTCGGATACATTGAGGTATTTTTCTTTAGGAACACGTTTCTCAAGTTGAACCATGATTTTTTGGGTGGTAGATACACCAACGTCTGACATCAATAAAACCTCTTCTAATTC
>DLPY01000023.1 GCA_002478685.1 Flavobacteriaceae bacterium UBA7446 | reverse complement strand
GATCCATCGCCTAACAATCGTTCAAAAAGAGGAAGGTCTTTAGGTGTAGATATAATCAAAATCTCACGAATACCCGCGCTCATGAGTGTTGACAACGGATAATAAATCATGGGTTTGTCGTACACGGGCATCAACTGCTTGCTTACCGAAAGCGTAATCGGGTGAAGCCGTGTTCCGGAGCCTCCTGCAAGTATAATTCCTTTCATAAATTGTTTTTAATCGTGTTTTTTCTATACGAGCCGTCTAGAATGGCATCTATCCAAGCTTGGTTGGACAAATACCACGCTATGGTTTTGACGATGCCTTTTTCAAAGGTGTGTTCAGGCCTCCATTGCAGTTCACGCACAATTTTAGCGTTATCAATGGCATATCTTTTGTCGTGTCCTGGACGGTCTTTAACAAACGTTATCAGTGGTAATGATGCGCCTTCTGGTCTGCCCAATGCTTTGTCGGTTTCCCGAATCAATAATTTGACCAAATCTATATTTTTCCATTCGTTAAGCCCGCCAATATTATAGGTTTCGCCCTGTTTTCCTTGTTCCAAAATGGTCTTAATTGCCGCCGCGTGATCTTCTACATAAAGCCAGTCGCGCGTATAGTTTCCGTCTCCGTAGACGGGAATTTCGTTATTATTCACTATCGCTTGAATACAGACGGGAATGAATTTTTCAGGGAACTGATTTGGCCCGTAATTGTTGGAACAATTCGATATAATCACCGGTAGCTTGTAGGTTTCGGCATAGGCGCGAACAAAGTGATCAGAACTTGCTTTTGAAGCCGCATAAGGAGAGTTGGGCTGATAAGGTGAGGTTTCCGTAAAAAGTCCTGTGTCTCCAAGCGATCCGTATACTTCATCGGTACTTATATGATAAAAACGACCCCCCTCTTTATGCGTGCGCTTAAAGCTATGTAACAAGTTAAGGGTGCCTAAAATATTCGTTTTAGCAAACACAAAAGGGTCGGTAATCGAACGGTCTACATGTGACTCTGCAGCCAAATGAACAACACAATCAAAAGCATGTGTATCAAAAAGACGTTGGATAAATACCGCATCGGTTATGTCGCCATGAATAAAGGTGTAGTTTTCCTTGTCTGCTATATCGGAAAGGTTGTTTAAATTCCCTGCATAGGTGAGCTTATCTAAATTAAAGATGTGATACCGTTCATCAGTAACAAAGCACTTAACAACATGGGAGCCTATAAAACCTGCCCCACCTGTAATTAAAATGTTACTACTCTTCACGATTTGACATGATAAGTGTATCTATGTGAAGTGCCGCATAGAATAGGCTAAGCAATATAAAGCCAAGAACTATTCCTTGGACTTTTTTATTTTTCCAAATAGAAGTTTCCATATACCCAACTTCAGGAAAAGCCGCGATAACATCTACCACCTTTCTAGCCTTTAGTTTTTGTGTTCGAATCTCTTCAAGCTGCTTACTGAGCTGGATTTTGCGATTGAGCAGCAAAATTTCGCTGTTATCTTCCGCTTTTTCAGACATATAAAGATTGGTTCCATTCGAAAATTCTTTATTTGCTTCCACAATTCTAACCTCTTCAAAAAGCGAAAGCAACGAATCGGTTTGCACAATGGACACTTGTGTGATGGAATCGCTTAGTTCCAAGTTTGAAAATCTAGTGGCTTGTTGGTCTTTGAAATAATCCACTTCGGAAACGGAGTTTAGCAACGGAGCCAATAATGAGCCAAAAATGTCTTGTTTGGTTGACTTAATAGTTAGTGTATGAATTTTTCTTTCAAAGCCATCTAATTGCTTCTCAAAATCGGCAAAAGTAATTTCTGTAGCAACCAGAGAGTCTAAGCCCAAAACATAATCGTTATATTCTTGAAGTAGAGTGTTTTCGGTGAAAAAAGGAGCTATTTCAAAAGATGAAATTTTTGCAGCATCGCTTGGTGGAATATTAAAAAAAACCCCCAACTGAATAGAGTCGTTTTGATCGGCTAGGTCGTCTAAATACTTTACATTGCTGTAAAGTTGTCTTGCGCTTTCAAAATGAGGCTCTAAGGTTGCCGAGGCAGTATATTTTTTAGGTGTCGTGTTTTCCAAAACTATTCCACCTACAAGTCCAATCCCACAGGCAGCAACAAAATACACAATGCGCTTACGCACAAATATAGCTGTAGTTAAAGCTATATTTAGCGCAAACATGATAACACCAACTATGGCGGAAAAAAGCCTTGAAATAGCTCTTCCAATCGAATTAAACAGAACGCCTAAGTCTATTTCTTCATCATTCGTTTTTTTGGGTGTAGAATTGCTCATAATCTGGTTTTTATATTACTACTCTGCTAAAGTAAAACGAGGGTTTTTGGGTTTTATTTTGTGCTATAAACTTTATTTAGAGCATCTGCAATTTGTCTATCATTTGTTAATCGTGGGGTCTTGTTTTGACCTCCAAGCTTACCAACGCTTTTCATGTACAACTCAAATGCATCTTTAGGTAATAATCTAATCACCAATGGTCGGAGAACTCCTCCCGAAATCAAATCATCATAATAGGTGTTTTGATGGCGCATTTCTTCGTCTAATGTTGCTGCAAAGATAGCTAAATCTTTTGGCGGTGACTCAAATGCTACCCACCATTCGTGGTAAGGCAGCCCCTCTGTGGGAGTTACCTGTGGTGCTACCGTAAATTCCGTCACTCGCGCAGTGTGTACTTCAGCTGTTTTTTGCAAAGCCTCCTCTACTTCTTTACCTATTACATGCTCGCCAAAAGCCGAAATAAAATGTTTTATTCTGCCAGATACAATTATTCGATAAGGCTTTAGGCTTACAAACTCAACAGTATCGCCAATGTTATAGCCCCAAAGACCAGCCGAGGTGTTTAGAATAATGGCATAATTAACGCCCTGCTTAACGTCGGCTAAAGAGATGCGCGGTGGATTTTCGTCAAAAAGCTTGTCTGCTTCGATAAACTCATAAAAAATACCCGAATTTAACTGTAGCAGCATGCCCTTTTGATTTAATTGGTCTTGAAATGCAATAAAACCTTCCGATGCGGGATACAGCTCTACGCTGTTAATTTTTTTGCCTATTAATTCCTCCAAAACAGCGCGATAAGGCTCATAATTCACTCCGCCATATACAAACAGTGAAAAATTTGGAAACAGCTCAGAAATAGATTTCCCTGATGCATCTTTTAACCTTTCAAAATACATTTTAACCCAAGGAGGAATACCGCTAATTAAACGCATGTCTTCGTGACGTGTTTCTTCCACAATGGCGTCTACTTTTTGTTCCCAGTCTTCAATGGAATTCGTTTGCCAAGAGGGCATTCTGCTGCGTTGCAAATAGGAAGGGACGTAATGCGCCACAATACCAGACAATCGGCCTGTAGCTATTCCATTTGTTTTGGAAAGCGTTGGGCTGCCCTGTAAGAAAATCATCTTGCCATCCACAAAAGAGGAGTCGCCAGAATTGTGAATGTAATGGAACAAGGCGTTTTGCGCCGTTTTAATATGGGTAGGCATGGACTCTTTTGAAATAGGAATATATTTTACCCCAGATGTGGTCCCTGAGGTTTTTGAAAAATACAACGGTTTTCCCGGCCATATTACATTTGATTCCCCTGCAACAACACGATCTACATAGGGGCGTAAGCCCTCATAGTCACAAATTGGCACACGAGACTTAAATTCGGCATAGCTTGTAATGCTTTCAAAGTCATAGTACTGCCCAAAATCGGTGTTTTTGGCTTTGTGCAGCAATTCCATTAAAACATTTTCCTGTGTTTTGATGGGGTTTTTTGCCCATTTTTTTGTTGTTTTTATAGCGCGTTTTGCCCATCGCTTTGCAATACGTTGTTTGATACTCATGATTCAAATTCTATGAATTCTTCAGGGTTTAAGGCATAGCCATCGCTCCAAAGCTCAAAGTGCAGGTGTGGTCCCGTTGTCATGTTGCCAGAATTTCCCGCGATAGCAATTACCTGACCTGTTTCAACCGAATCGCCTTGGTGCACATTTAATGAAGCGTTGTGTTTGTACACAGTAATAATATTATAGGGGTGATCTATAATGACAACGTATCCTGTCTCGGCGGTCCACCCGGCAAAAACAACATTCCCCTGGGCTGCAGCTTTAATTGGTGTGTTCCTTGGTACAACAACATCAACGGCATAATGTTCCACGCTTGCATCATAACCTTGGCTTACAGTTCCCGTAACTGGCGGAAACAACACAAAAGGTACTGTTTGATTCGCTGTCTCTAGCACGTTGTATTTGTCGTCTTTTGCCACGTCTGCACGTAGCAGTGAGTCGGCTTTAGACGTAGGAAAATCCACATAGGCTGTATCTATTTGCAAAGAATCAAACTGAGGTTGGGTTTCCAACTCCTGAAGGTCTAAATCGCCTCTCAAGACTTTATTTACAGATTGAATATACCGTTGATTTTGCTCTAACGTGAGCTGAAGCGAATCTAAACGATTGTTATTTCGAATTGCTTGCCGTCTTATTTCAGAAGAATCATAGCCTGGTATGTATTCCTTTAGTGGCGTGCGTGAAATAACTATAAAAGTAGTTGCAATAAGCAAAACAATGATAATACTAACAGTAAGGAAAACATTTAATCGGCTAAGCTTGTAAGAGAAGCGCTCTTCAAATGTTTCTTCGTTTAGGATAACAAAACGGTACTTGGCAAGCCACCGTTGCCAAAATCCAGATTTTTTGTGTTTAGTGTTATCCATATCTGTGCAAATATAACTAGTTGTTTGATAGCTTATGCTTACTTCTGTTAAGTCCGTTTTCTTTGCTACATTTGCAAAAAATCAATAATATGATATTTGCGATTAGTTTCTTTCCTGAAGGTCTTATCATCTTAGCGGCGATACTGTTGTTGTTTGGTGGAAGAAAAATTCCAGAGCTTATGAAGGGGCTCGGAACAGGAATTAAAGAATTCAAGAGTGCCACCAAAGAAGAAGAGAAAAAAGATAACAACAAAAAAGAAAGTTAGTCTTTCTTTTTCTTTCGGATTGATTGTATAACAGCATCTGTTTCAAGCACATAGTCGCGTTTAGCTATGGACGGAGCAAATACAAATCCCTCCAAAATCAGATAACGGTTATTTGCTTTGTCGTCAATTAAATACTGTACAAAAGGACCTGCCATAAAATCTCCTTTAACCTCCCAAGTACCTCGTGTTTCAATGGCTTGCATGCCTGCCATTTTAGTGTAATACACATAGGGTTCGTAGGCCTTTTCAGTAATTAAATGTGTTCCCTCAAGCCTTCCAGGAATAAATGCTCGTCCAACAGAATCTCGAATACGGATTATATCTTGCAATGGATTTTGCCAATTTAAAGTTGTGCTATTGGGAAGCTCATAAATCAACAGGTTAACATGTCCTTTGCGGATTTCACGCTGAAACCAAACAGTCTTGGCATTTTCCTTAAAAACATGATACGCAGACGGTATGGTGAGATCAATCCCAAAATGATTCTGTAAGGCGTTCTGCTTTAAAGTGGATTTACCTATACGGCGTTGACGTTCAGCAATTTCACCTTGTTTTATTGATTTAATAATTCCTGTGGATTGAGACAAAATCATTTCTACTAATGAGGGTGTGTCTGGGGCGCTAAGTACCGTCATTTGCTGCGGGCGCGCATAGCGATTTTTGTCTGTCCTAATGACAACATCGTCACTAAAGCCAATCCATAAAATTGCACGGCTTGAGCGTGCAAAACCTGTAAAAACTTCTGGAGGCATTTGGCGTAAATCAAATATTGGCTCTTGCTGCGGAAGCCCCTCAGCAGAGAAAGCAAATGCTGCTCTGACAGCATCACCGACTTCGGTTTCCCATAGCAGGTCCGGGATGACCACTGTAATGGTGTTGATATTTCCACTAGACGGCTTAACTAGTGGGGTTGAAGGGCGTTTACAGCCTACCAAAACAAGAATACACAATAAAAGACGTAGCTTCATGCGGCGCAATAAACAAAAATTACGACAATATCGCGGCAATTCCAGGAAGTGTTTTTCCTTCAAGGCTTTCAAGCATTGCGCCACCTCCTGTTGAAACATAGCTTACCTTGTCTTCAAGCCCAAAAAGCTTTACAGCGGCTACAGAGTCTCCGCCGCCAACAAGCGAAAATGCCCCTACGGCTGTTTGAGTCTCGATACTATCGCCAAGGGCGCGAGTGCCTTTACAGAAGTTGGAGAACTCAAAGACGCCAAGTGGGCCATTCCACAAAATGGTTTTGGATTGCTTTACAACTGCATCAAAGTATTTTTCTGACGCTGGACCCGCATCCATGCCCTCCCAGTCGTCTGGAATTTCATTAATCGGAAACACTTGCTGAGGCGTGTCGTTTGAAAACTCTTGCCCTGCACGCACATCAACGGGCAAATGAATTTTAACACCTAGCTTTTCTGCCTGTTCCAAAATGGATAATGCCAAAGGCATTTTGTCGTGTTCACAAATTGATTTTCCAATAGCGCCTCCCTGTGCCTTTATGAATGTAAATGCCATCCCGCCGCCAATAATAAGGTGGTCAACCTTTGGCAAAATGTTTTCAATAATGGTAATTTTTGACGATACTTTAGCACCGCCCAAAACCGCCAACACAGGCTTTTCCCCTGTCGACATAACCTTATCAATTGCTTTGATTTCTCCTGCCAATAAGTGCCCAAAACATTTTTTTTCTGCAAAATGCTGTGCCACTACTGTGGTTGAAGCATGGGCGCGGTGCGCGGTTCCAAAGGCATCGTTTACATAAACCGTTCCCAGCTTTGCTAATGCTTCAGAGAAGGCTTGATCACCCTTCGTTTCCTCTTCATGAAAACGCAGGTTTTCTAACAACAACACTTCGCCTGGTTGTAATGCTGAAGCAAGAGCCTCGGCTTTTTGACCAACTACTTCATCGCAAAATTGCACCGGTTGGCCCAAGTGCTTTTCGAGTGTAGGGGCAATTTGACTAAGGCTAAGTTTTGGATCGCTTCCTTTTGGTCGACCTAAATGCGACATTAATACGCAGCTACCG
>DLPY01000052.1 GCA_002478685.1 Flavobacteriaceae bacterium UBA7446 | reverse complement strand
TGGCTGATCAATTGTATGTGTTAGCGGAATAGTACATCCGTTAGCATCTTCTATAGTGTAGTTGTAAGTTCCAGCGATTAGTCCTGTAATATTAAAATTACCACCATCTGTGGCTACATCGGTTACTTGAGCTGTAATATTATTTGTAATGGTATAGGGTGCCGTTCCACCTGTTATGGTACCGTCAATACTACCATTTGCATCTCCAAAACAGCTGACATCAGTTTTTGTTGTAGCAGCAGAAATTTGATTGGGTTGCGTTACGTTAGCAGAAGCTGTGGTGGTACACCCTGCGTCATCTGTTATGGTAAACGTATAATTTCCTACTGCTAATCCATTAAAGCTAAAGCTACCACCATCTGTTGTTACACTAACTGTTGTTCCAGAAATATCACTAGCAATGGTATAGGGTGGCGTTCCACCAGAAATAGTTCCGTCGATAACTCCGTCTGAATCTCCGAAACAGTCTAATTCAAAATCATTAATGGTATGGGTTATGGCTTGTGGTTCTGTTATGGTTACGTCTACTTGTGATAAATCAGAGGTACAATTATTAGTGTCAGTTACTGTTAGGGTATAATCATCAGCACTTAATCCAGAAAAGGTATATAGGTCACCGGCAGCTGAAGTAGGTGAAATTACAGCTCCATTGATTGAAAATGTGTAATTAGGCGTTCCACCGCTTACTTCAACAGTGATACTACCGTCACTTCCACCATTACAAGACACATTTGAAGAAGAACTTGAGGCTAAGTTCAATTGTGTTGGCTGATCAATTGTATATGTGTCAGTGTATTGACAACCATTATCGTCTGTAACTGTAATTTGATAATCTCCTGACGATAAGTCTGTTAGTGTTCCCGTGACTCCTTGCCCTGCTGGGATGGCACCCCCATTAGTAGCGACCCAAGTAAAATTATATGGAGGTGTACCGCCAGTAGGCGTTATTTGTATGCTTCCATCATCTGACCCGAAACAAGTACTGTCATTGACCGATACGTTTGATGATAATACAACTAATTGGTCAGGCTGTTCAATTTCAATTTCTACTAATCTAATACATGACTGTGTTTCAGTTACGTCAAAGTTAAAACGGTTGATGTACTGTGAATTAAGTGGCTTGTCAAAAAACTTCAATTGATATATGCCCGCTGGTAAGCTGGCAACATTTATATTCTGTCCATCACCTATATCATAATAAGGACCATCGTTAGTATTTATAAAAGTAGAACCAGGAATAGGAATTACAGCTGAAGATGGGTTTAGCAGCTGAACTTTGTAGTCTTTACCCCAGCCACCATTAACAGAAAAAGTAACATCACCATTTCCCCCAAAGCAAAGCGCATTGGTATTAGTAAATGTGGCTTCAAGTGCTGGAGGTGATTCAACCTCAATATCGGTTGTACCAGAACATCCTAAACTGTCTGACCATGTTAAGGTATATATTCCAACAGCTAGGTTTTCAATTAATAAAGTCTCCTGTCCCTGGGTAGTTGCACCGTTTGTTACTTCCGCACCATTACTATCAGCTAAAGTGTAGGTATAAGGGCTTGAACCATTGTTAAAGTACGCTAATATTGCACCCGAATTAGCATCGTTATTACAAATTAGGCCTGAAAAAAGATCTTGAATTGCTAAATCGAATGGCGGATATAGCTCGTATTCCTCTTCAATAACCTCGTTGGTTGAAGTATTTGTAATTATAACCCTGTAATAACCAGGGTTAGTAAATAAGGTTCTAAATGTTTCACCGTCAATTATACTAAAATTTCCATTTTCAGTACCGTCATCACTGGCGTACCACTGATAAGTGATAACATCACTTGGATTAGCTTGAACTGAAATCTCGATGTATCCTTGGCATGAATTTACTATTACTTGAGCAATAGAAAAGTTGTTTGAATTATCTTGAGCTTGCGTTAACTTTGGAAATACAAAAAAAACAAAAAAAACTAATGTCGGTAAAGAACAAAACCTTCTTAATGTCACCATAGTTTTTTTAGATATGATTTATTGAAATATAGCTTAAAAAAAATCAGAAATGTAATTAGTTATCTAACTAAATTTTTGAACTTTTAATTTTCTTATTAAAATTTAATCCATAAAATTAAATTTATAATTATTAACCTTTTATTTAAATAAATTACTTAGCTCAATATAATTAATAATTTGACCTTTACAAAAGCATATTAAGCTATACCCTTAAATAACGTAATTATTTGAACATTATTTTTTTTGATAATTTGATATGATACTTTTGTATCGAAAAATGAATTCCTTTCGCTTAAACCTATTTATAATTTTCTTTTCGGTATTTGTCTTAAATGCACAAAACTTTAGAGTAAGCGGCAGGGTCTTTTTCAATGGTGACCCATTGGTAAACGCTAACGTTTATCTCAATGAAACTGCTATTGGCGTAATCACTGACAAAAAGGGCGCCTTTTCCATTTCAACAGATATTAAGACTCCCAAACTCACCATATCATACATAGGCTATAAAACCAAAACCATTGTAATTTCCAATGGCCAATACGATTTGGGGATTATTGAATTAGCACCTGAAGATTCGCTAGAAGAAGTCGTTATATCTGGAACGCTTAAATCAGTTTCAAAACTTGATAGCCCTGTACCTGTTGAGGTTTATGGCAAGACCTTCTTTAAAGCAAACCCAACAGCTTCTGTTTTTGAAGCTCTAGAAAATGTAAACGGCATCCGACCACAGCTCAATTGCAACGTATGTAATACAGGAGATATTCGCATTAATGGACAAGAAGGAAGTTATACCATGGTGCTTATTGATGGTCTTCCAATAGTTAGTGGCTTGTCAACCGTTTATGGTCTTTCGGGAATTCCACAATCACTAATTGAGCGTATCGAAATTGTTAAGGGACCTGCGTCCACACTATATGGATCTGAGGCCATAGGAGGCGTGATAAATTTAATAACCAAACTTCCCGAAAATACATCAAAGTTTTCGATAGAAACCTTCTTTTCTGGTTGGGGTGAAGCAAACACAGACTTGGGGTATAAGTACCATCTATCGTCACGTTCTTCGGGACTGCTTGGTGTAAACTATTACAATTATAGTAACCCAATTGATAACAACGGAGACGGATTTACAGATTTGACTTTACAAGATCGCTTCTCTATTTTCAACAAGTTAACGTTTGGCGATAAGTTGTCATTGGCTGCGCGATTTGTTTATGAAGATCGATGGGGTGGCCAAATGAATTGGTCATCAAAGTACAGAGGAGGTGACCAAGTTTATGGCGAAAGTATATACACCGCTAGAATAGAAGCATTTGGGAACTACCAATTCAACAGCAACTTGTCTTTGCAGTTCAGCTTCAATGACCATAACCAAAATTCAGTTTATGGTACAACACTTTTTAACGCCAAGCAATCCATTGGCTTTGGTCAAATGATTTGGAACAAAACGTTACAAAAAAATGATTTCCTTATTGGACTTGCTTACCGATACACGTATTATGACGATGATACTTCAGCAGTGTACAATAACAATGCCGGTGTTACTCATTTACCAGGTGTCTTTTTGCAAAACGAAACAAAAATAGATGCATCAAATACCTTGCTTTTAGGTCTAAGATATGACCACAATTCTATCCATGGAAGTATTTTTACGCCAAGAATAAATTACAAAATTAACAACCTTAATAAGAGTGCTATTTTTAGATTGAGTGCAGGCACGGGGTATCGTGTTGCTCAAGTATTTACAGAAGACCATGCTGCCTTAACAGGCGCCAGGGAGGTGGTTTTTGTTGATGAATTGGCACCTGAAAAATCATGGAATGTAAACCTGAACTATGTCAAAAAGTTTTACTTAAAACAAGGCGCTATTTTTGATATTGACTTTAGCTTATTCCACACTGTTTTTTCAAATAAGATTATTCCTGATTATGATACAAATCCAAATAAAATTATTTACGATAATTTGGATGGTTCATCTATTTCAACAGGAGCATCACTAAACGCAAACCTTGTAAACCAAAATGGCATTCGTATTAATCTGGGCGCCACTTACATTGATACTTTCGCAGAAGAAGCCGGCATTAAAAGTCGCCCCTATTTGACAGAGCGTTTTCAGGGGGTGTGGAAAATAGAAAAAAAATGGCACCAAAGTGACCTTACCCTTGACTTGACCGGTACAATCACAGGTCCACTTAAACTGCCCACACTTGGCGCACTAGACCCTAGACCATCCTTTTCTCAAACGTTTAATATTGTTAATATTCAACTCACTAAAGATTGGGGTGGTGCTTTTGAAACTTTTGGTGGGGTTAAAAATATTTTAAATTTCACACCCCCAGCCAATAGTATTGCACGGGCTTTTGACCCATTTGATAAGCAAGTATCTTTTGATAGCTCTGGAAACGTATTGCAAACTGCAAACAACCCCTATGCCTTAACTTTTGACCCTTCTTATGTTTATGCTTCCAACCAGGGTATTCGGGTTTTTGTGGGAATTCGCTGGAAGCAATTAGGTTTTAAAAAAGCGAAACCAATTTTTTGATAAAAAAGCTTGATTGAGAAACGCTAGTTTGAATTATCATAACCTATATATGGATTATTTATTAATCAACTGAGCATCGCCAAAATAAATACATTTCGTAAATTTTATTGTTTGGCCATTAAACTCTAGTGTATATCATGACATTATTTTGATAATCAAACAATAATAATGCCTTATTTTTAATAAATGAAATCAGTAAAATCCAATAAGACAGCTATTGTCATAATTGCAGGATTGTTTTTTATTTTCGGCTTTATCACTTGGGTAAACGGGGCACTGATTCCATTTATGAAAACTATTAATGAGCTAACAGAAGCCCAGTCATATTTAGTCGCTTCAGCATCATATATATCGTTTGTTATTATGGCCTTACCATCATCTTATTTGTTACAGAAAATAGGCTATAAAAAAGGCATGTCAATTGGGTTGTTTCTCATGGCTGCTGGTGCTTTGGTCTTTATCCCTGCAGCCGAAGCTAGAACATATTGGATGTTTTTGGCAGGTATTTTTATCCAAGGAACGGGCATGACCATATTGCAAACTGCTTCCAATCCATATATTACGATTTTGGGACCCATTGAAAGTGGAGCCAAACGCATTGCCATTATGGGAATTGCTAATAAGGTTGCAGGTGCATTGGGTTCAGTTATTTTTGGCGCTTTACTTTTAAGTGGAATTGATGAAGTTAAAGACCTTGTAAATCAAGTTTCTGCAGATGAAAATGCCGTCCTTTTAGATCAAATGGCCGAGAGTGTTTTTGTTCCCTACCTTGTCATGTCGGTCGTTTTATTTGTGCTAGGGTTATTAATGCGTCGCGCACCTCTTCCTCACGTGGAGGCAGAAGCTAGTGCTAAAGAGGAAACACAGGTTGGATCCAAGAAAACCATTTTTCAATACCCACACCTTTGGTTTGGGATGCTCACCTTATTTGTATATGTTGGCGCTGAGGTGATAGCTGGAGATACTATCATTGCCTATGGACTCGCCCTAGGCATATCGGCAACAAAAGCTAAATTCTTTACCACCTTTACGCTAATGGCGATGGTGGTTACTTATGCTTTAGGCGTTGTGTTGATACCAAAATATTTAAGTCAGAAGATGGCCTTGCAAATCAGCGCCATGATTGGACTTTTATTTAGCTTTTGTATAATTAGTACTACTGGATTTACATCAGTTCTTTTTGTAGCAGCATTAGGTATTGCCAACGCGCTGGTTTGGCCTGCGGTATGGCCCTTGACTTTAGACGGCCTCGGTAGACATACCAAAACTGCTGCTGCCTTACTTATTATGGCCATTTCAGGAGGCGCCATAATTCCACCATTGTATGGTCGTCTTGTCGACAGTGGAAAACAAGCGCTCATCAACTCGGGACTACAACCTGTAGATGCATTAGCCTTGGCGGCAAAGGAAAGTTATTATATCCTGATCCCTTGTTATCTCATTATTTTTGTCTTTGCCGTATGGGGACAACGACTCAAGAAATAGAATTATATAAATAACTTAACTAGTACGCATGAAAAAAGCAGTCACTTTCGTTGAGATCATGTTGCGCTAAGCGTCGCCTTGATATTTAAGTTTCTTTAAGACCAATTCTTTCGATTTCATTATATGACGGTGGTGAGTCCAATGCAGCGGTATCGCTTGCCTACTATGGCATTCCTGTTCGCTTTGTGACACGTATCCCTTACAACGGCATCCGAGAATGTGCACTTGTAGAGGGGCGTAAACGCAGAGTAGAAACGGATTTTATGCTTCATTGTAGTCCCAATTGACCTATTTTTGAAGAGAATAGGAAAGTAAAGTTTAATTTTTGTAGATAATATCTGTCAAAAATTAGCAATGCTTCACAGAAAAAAATTAATTTTATACAAGACTGCTATAGATTTAAAATACGATTAAATTTCTAAACACTTATTTGAGGAAAGTGAATACAGACTCTATCACGATTTAAATCAAATAAATGATAAGATTTAATTAAGTTTAAGCTGAGCAGTATTCACATCTCCCGAGAAACAAAAATTGAGAAGATAAAATATCGCGATCTGGAATGATGGGAATTTCAACTTTCATACTCAAGCAATCTATTTTACCACACCCTGTACATTCAAAGTGTGGGTGAATATGGGTTATATTTTGTTTTGAACGACATCTGCATTTAGCGTAGTATTTTGTGCCATTTGCCGCATTGAAAGAATATAAAGTGCCGTCATCTTCGAGTTTTTCCAAAACACGATAAACAGTACTCTTGTTAATTTTTAATGAAAGCCTATTAATTAAATCAGTTACAGGGATAGCAATGGTTTCACTTGTGAATTCATTTAAAATTAATGTAATGGATTTTGTTTTTCTAAGGATTCCCATAATAAATTTATTGCGACAAAGTTGCAATAACAAATATACATATTTATGTTTGCAACTAAATAATGCTTGAGGATGAAAACAATTAAAGCTTCGATCCAAAACAATGATATCTATGGCATCATAGTTTGTACACTTTGTCTACTTCATTGTATTGCAACCCCATTCATCTTTGTTTCTGTTGCTGTTTCTAATGACGACCAAATTGCTTCACCATTTTTATGGAGAAATTTAGATTATTTGTTTTTAGCAATTTCATTATTTATTGTCTATCATTCAGCAAAGAATACAACAAAGCCAATTATGAAATACCTGCTAGGGATAAGCTGGCTGATGCTTTTTTTGGTTATAACAAATGAAAAAGTAGGTGTTTTGCATTTACCTGAGCTTATCACATACATTACATCACTAAATCTAGCGGTCGTTCATTTATATAACTACAGATTTTGCAGATGCTAAACGAATTTTATTTTCATCTTTATGGTAGATAAAAAACTTCCTGTTACAGTTTTAAGTGGATTTTTAGGAGCTGGTAAAACAACCTTACTGAACCATATTTTGCACAACAAAGAGGGCTTAAAAGTCGCTGTGATTGTAAATGATATGAGTGAAGTTAATATAGATGCGGAATTCGTCAAAAATGAAAACACCCTCTCAAGAACAGAGGAGAAGTTAGTTGAAATGAGTAATGGTTGTATTTGTTGCACACTTCGTGAAGACCTGATGATTGAAGTAGAGAAATTAGCAAAAGAAGATAGGTTTGACTATCTACTAATTGAAAGCACAGGAATATCAGAGCCAATTCCAGTAGCACAAACTTTTAGTTTTGAAAGTGAAGATGGAAAAATTGATTTGAGTAAGTTTAGCTATGTAGACACCATGGTTACTGTTATAGATGCATTCAATTTCATGAAAGATTTTTCAAGTTCTCAATTTCTAAAAGATAGAGATTTGACCGATATTGAAGGGGACGAACGCACAATAGTAAACCTAATTACAGACCAGATCGAATTCGCTAATGTAATTCTCTTAAATAAAACTGATTTGGTGTCGGAGTCTGAACTTAGAAATTTACACGATATCATTCATAAATTAAATCCAAAAGCGCACCTTATCCCAACGGAGCATTCAAGAGTTGATTTAAGAGAGGTTGTTGGTACTGGGCGGTTTGATTTTGAAGAAGCTGAAAGTTCAGCTGGATGGATTCGAGAGCTTGAAAATGAGCATACTCCTGAAACGGAAGAATTTGGTATTGGTTCATTTGTGTTTTGTTCTAAAAAGCCTTTTCATCCTGAACGATTTTTAAATTTTATACAGAATGACTTCCCGAATAATGTTATTAGAAGTAAAGGATTATTTTGGCTGGGATCAAGGTCAGATCAAGCACTTATATGGAGCAGTGCAGGGGGATCTATAAAATCTGACCCTGCAGGTGTGTGGTGGGCATCAATGCCCTTTTCGGAAAGGATTAATTATACTGCTTTTGTCGATAATCAAGCATCTATAGAGTCTGACTGGGAGCCGCCATTCGGCGATAGAAAAATTGAATTGGTTTTTATCGGACAACAACTTAATCCTGAAATAATTAAAAATCAACTTGAAAATTGTTTACTAAATGACGAGGAGTTGCAGCACTGGAAAGATGGTAAATTTCAAAAAAATGACAATTGGCCTGTGCCAACAAGCTAATAGAACAGCTACTGTTTATATAAAGAATTAGATTTCACGAATCATGATAAACTTAAAATCTATAGTATTGGTTCTGTTCTGTTGCTCGTTGTTTAGCCAGTCGGAAGATTCATATAGAAATATCGAAAAACATCATGCTCACCATCATCATTATAATAATTTACATCATTGGGAAATTCCAAGTCAAGACCCCGACCGAATTATTCTGACTTTTAATGGAGACCCTTCCACAAAACGTGCTGTTACTTGGAGAACAGATAGTTCAGTATTAAGTGCAAAAGCACAAATTGCTCTAGCTGGACCAAATAAAAATTTTATAACAGATGCTTCCACTTACCATGCGATAACCGAAGTTTTTGACTTGGGGGCATATAAGTCCAATAACTCTTTTGATGTTCACTATCACAGCGTTATTTTTGAAGATCTGAGACCCAATTCACTTTATGCATACCGAGTAGGAGATGGAGAGATTTGGTCTGAGTGGATACAGTTTAAAACCGCCAAAAACGAATATGCTCCTACCGAATTTGTATACTTTGGAGATGCTCAAAATGACATTTTAAGTCATTGGTCGAGAGTGATACGGATGGCATATCAAACAGCGCCAAATTCTTCCTTCGTCATTCATGCAGGTGATTTGGTCGACGATGCTCATCTTGATTATGAATGGGCTCAATGGTTTAAAGCGGGAGGTTTTGTTCATAAACAGTGGACAGCCATTCCCGTAGTAGGAAATCATGAATTTAAAAAAATAAGTTTTTCCAGCCCTCGTAAATTATCGATTCAGTGGAGACCGCAATTTAATCTGCCAGTTGAAAAAAATTTAGATCAATCACTTCACGAAACCGTTTATTCAGTCAATTATCAAGATATTTTAATTCTTGTTTTAAACTCAAATGATTTTTTAGAAAAGCAAACTGAATATATCGAAGAAACATTACGAAATAGCGATGCGAGATGGAAAATAGTTACATGCCATCATTCAATTTTTTCTCCTGCAAAGGGAAGAGATTTTGAATATGCTAGAAAAAACTGGAAACCTTTGTTTGATCTATATGGAGTGGATTTAGTACTTAATGGACACGATCACACTTATGCTAGAGGTCATGTTCCGATTAAAACGACAGAGCAATACAAATCTGGAAATATAAACACATTGTATATAACTTCTGTAAGCGGTCCCAAACAATATGAATTAGACTTGACCCAAATAAAGAATTACGAAGCGGATGGCTACAAATCGGATAAAGTTGGAGAACAAACCCAATTTTTCCAAGTTATTAAAGTTGATAACCAAACACTTACCTACACCGCTTATACTGCTACAGGGAATGAGTACGACAGAGCAATTATAACCAAAGATTTTAACACGGGTATGAAAACTTTTCAGTAACTCATGTTAATGTTAACTTTTAAACACTATCTCCCTCCGGGAGGACAGTTTTTTCTCAAAAAATCTGTAAACATCAATCGTAGATGTGGAATGGCATTATCTTCTCTTAAAGAGTGAGAACGATTAGGGTAAGGCAACATATAAAAAACTTTTTTATGCTTAATCATTTCATTAGCAAGTAACTCAGCATTTTGATAATGAACATTGTCATCGCCTGTTCCGTGGATGTAAAGTAAGTTTCCTTTGAAATTTTCAACATAAGTCAGTGGAGATCCGGCTATATAATTTTGTACTCCCTCAAATGGGTCACCCATATATCTTTCTTGGTATATGTTATCATAAGTGAGTTGATTAGTAACTGCAGCAACTGCAATTCCTGTGTGAAAGATTTCGGGATATTGGAATAAACAGTTCAGCGTTGCTGATCCTCCCCCGCTCCAGCCGTGAACTGCAACTCGATCTGTATCGATAAAGCTAAACTTTTCAAACACGGCTTTTGCTCCCATAGCCATATCTCTTACATTGATTTGTCCAATATTTTTATATATTGATTTACGCCACTCTCTACCCTTTGGGGATGGTGTTCCTCTTCCATCAAATGTCACGTAAACGTATCCATCATCCTGTAAATTTCCGTTATAAAGCGGGTTATATCCCGCACCAAAGCGATTTAGAGCAGTTTGACGCGCTGGCTCACTATAAAAATAGAAAAGAACAGGGTATTTTTTAGTTGGATCAAAATCTGTAGGTTTAACAATCCAACCGTCCATACTTACTTCATCTACGGTGGTAATCGTAAAAAACTCAAGTGGATGAGATTCTTTTTGTAGTGGACTGATAATTTCTGACAACTTCTTAGTCTTTCCAATGAAAGAATGATTAGGTAGAGACACAATCGCTCTAAATGGTCGTGTATAATAATTTGAAAATGTATGAAAAGCATATTTTGACTGGGGGCTAATCTCATAATTGTGATACCCTTCTAGTATTTCAGGGGTGACTCTAGTGGGCTTACCATTTTGATGTAAAGAAACATAATAAAGATATCTTTCTGTGGGATTATTAGGAGATGCTATAAAGTATAGCTTATCATTTTTTTCGTCATAAGACAATGGTTTAATAACATCATAATTTCCAGCAGTCACGACCTTATCTTCATGAGATTTTATATTGTATTTATGTACATGCGACCACCCATTTTTCTCAGAAACATATAAAAATTCTTTTCCATTATTTATAAATTTCCATCCTGCTTGTGGTTGATTTGGCCAAGCTGTTCTGACATCTACCCAAGCAGAATCTTTATCCTCAAGCAACAATTTTGAGTTTCCGTTAACTGCATTTGAAATAAAGATTTTGCTATGATTTTGCTTTCGATTTAGTTGTTGAATCATCAACTCATCTTTTCCAGGAATCCATGTCATCCTTGGAAGAAAAAACTTATCCCCAGGCCCTGGAATGTTCATCCATGTGGTTGTATTTTTATTTAAATCAATTACACCAACCTTGACTGCCGTCAGCTCCTCACCTACTTTTGGATACTCAACGGGGATTGTATAAGAATAAATAGAATCTGTGTTATTGATCATATAAAAATCTTTCACTTTGTTGGCATTCACTTGCCAAAAGGCAATTTTAGTCCCATCGTCGTTGAATAAAAACCCATCCCGACAGCTAAATTCTTCTTCATAGACCCAATCAAAAGTTCCGTTGATAAGCTTTTCTGTCCCCTCGGAGCTAGTTAATTTTCTAATTTTATTGTTCTCAAGATTTTCTATGTAAATATTTGCTTTGGTACTTCGATTTCTTACACTTGCCTTCGCATTTTCTTTAAACACATACGCAATATGAGATTCATCGGGAGAAAATTTGGCAAACATTAAACTAGATTTAGCGAAACCAGCCCCGAGTTTTTTTATTTCTTTTCTTTCAAAATCATAAACCCAATAGTCACCTCTTGTTTTGTAGCGCCATACTTTTTTTGAGTTTGTAAATAGCAAAACCTTGTTTTTATTTTTTGAAAAGCTGAAGGATTCAATATTTATATTTCCAATTTCATCAGAAGATAAAACAAGTTGCTGATCAGCCGTTTCAAAATTGGTTAGAACAATATTATTGTCTTTTATTTCATAATATCCTGTTTCGTCATCATTCCAAATTAAATCTGAAGGCAAAGTTTGCGCAGAAACATAAAAAATTGGCAAGATAAATGTGAACAGTAAAAAAATTATATTTTTCATAATAGTAGTTGGTACAAATAGTTGAATTTTTTTGAAATATATCAAAAGTTTTTTTACCGATGTATTAAAGTATTCAATACAATATAAAGAAGATCGAATTTTATATCTTGTCACTGTTTATAGGTTAATGCAATAACCTACAGATTATTAAAATATCACAAAAAAAGGACTAGTATTTTTACTGGTCCGTCTTGTGTAGTAGTCCCAATTGATATATTTTCGAAACAAAGCTTAATTATCTTAAAAAAATCCCTTTTTATAAGAACAAACAACCGATAAATATTTCTAACTTTACTTAAGGTATTTATATTTTAAAAATCAACGGAAAATCTCAAAAATTTATAAAAATCTAAATCTGTATGTTTCAGGCTAAAAGGATATCATGAAAAACCAACATTTAAAATAAAAACAAAACTAAATGGACTTTTCAACCATA
>DLPY01000055.1:2554-10909 GCA_002478685.1 Flavobacteriaceae bacterium UBA7446 | reverse complement strand
GCTATTGTACCAACGAGTGGTACACAAGGGATTTCGGCACTTTCTGCAGCACCTTTTGGCTCTGCATTGGCGTGTTTGATATCCTATGCTTACATACGACTTCTTGGTGCAGATGGGCTTACAAAGTCCACAGAAATTGCCATCCTAAATGCCAACTACATTAAAGAACGCATTTCAAAGCATTATCCAGTTTTGTATAGTGGCGATAGCAACAGAGCAGCGCATGAGTTCATTATTGATTGTGGCACATTTAAAGAAAAAGGAATTGAAGTTATGGATATTGCTAAGCGTTTAATTGACTATGGATTTCATGCGCCCACGGTATCTTTTCCTGTAGCAGGCACGATGATGATTGAGCCAACTGAAAGCGAAAACAAAGAGGAACTTGACCGTTTTTGTGAGGCACTAATTTCCATTCGCTATGAGATTGAAGCAAGTGATGCGAATCAAGAAAACAATATATTGCGAAATTCGCCACACACCATGGCGCAACTCACCGCACATGTGTGGGAATACCCATACACAAGAGACGAAGCTGCTTATCCACTGCAGTATGTCCGCGAAAATAAATTTTGGGCTACCGTTCAGCGAGTTGATGAAGCTTTTGGCGATCGAAATTTGGTTTGTACGTGTGCGCCTATCGAATCTTACTCTGATAAACAAGTAATTCATAATGAGTAATTTATATTGATTATTAACAATAATTAGCTAAAAATTATTTTTATGCTGCTTTTAGATTTTTATCTTTGAAACGTAGTTTAAGAAGATGAAAACTACATAACAACTTAACAAAACAATGGGTATTCACATCACTGGCGTTGGGAGTTACATTCCTTCTCATACAGAAAAAAATGAGGACTTTTTAAACCATTTATTCTTAGATAATGACGGAACTCCGTTCAAAAATGAAAATGGCGATATTATTGAGAAGTTCAAAGCAATTACAGGTATTGAAGAGCGTCGTTATGCCAAACCCCACCAAGCCGCTTCTGACCTTGCTTTTTTAGCTGCTGAAAGGGCGATAGAGGATGCTGCATTGGATCCTGAAACACTTGATTATATCATTGTTGCTCATAATTTTGGAGATATTCAGCATGGGTGTATTCAAACGGAAATGTTGCCCTCGCTTGCCACCCGTGTAAAGCATCAATTGCAGATTAAAAACCCCAACTGCGTAGCTTATGACGTTATTTTTGGTTGTCCCGGCTGGGTTGAAGGTGTTATTCAAGCACAAGCCTTCATTAAGGCTAGAATGGCAAAAAAGTGTTTAGTTATTGGTGCTGACACGCTCTCTAGAGTTGCCGACCCCAACGATAGAGACTCCATGATTTTTGCCGATGGTGCAGGCGCAACTGTAATTGAAGAAACAGAAAAATGCGGTGGAATATTAAGCCATTGCACGCAAACCTTTAGTAATGGAGAGGCTTTTTATCTATACTCAGGAAAATCAAATCGTCCAGATGCGGAGCCTACCGACAAATACATTAAAATGTTTGGACGGAAAGTATATGAATTTGCCATCAGTCATGTGCCACAAGCATTAAAAAACTGCTTAGACGACAGCGGGGAGGAAATTGGCGCCCTAACAAAATTGTTTTTGCACCAAGCTAATGAAAAAATGGACGAAGCCATTGTGAAGCGATTTTACAGACTTTACCGTCATCCGCTACCCGAAAATGTATTGCCAATCAGCATACATAAACTGGGAAATAGCTCTGTGGCAACCGTGCCCACACTTTTAGACCTAGTGAAACGCAACCAAATGGAAAACCATTATGTTCAACAGGGCGATGTTGCACTGTTTGCTAGCGTTGGCGCAGGCATGAACATCAATGCGTTTTCTTACATGTTTTAAGGCTATTTCAACACTTCTTTAATTGGATTTCCAATAGTCCCTGTTGGATTACTTATACCCATAACAGCACAAATCGTAGGGGCAATATCGGTAATGTTGGTGCGCTCAAAAGTCACGCCTTTTTTAACACCTTCTCCGTATAACATTAGTGGTATATGGGTATCATAAATGTATGCCGAGCCGTGCGTAGTTCCTTTTTTACCGTATTTTCCATTGTCCATAAATCCAGGTTCCAAAATAAATGCAATATCACCTGAACGCTTGGGGTGAAAACCGCGTTGCAAGCGTTCTATAACTGCATTGTTTTCATTCATTTTCATGAGCTCGTTCGTGTCATATGCCGCTGCTATGCCTGTATACGATGTTGTAAAAGAAGTGATAAACGCTTTGATTTGCGTTGCATCTAAACGTTCAGTTACTATTTTTTCGTGGTTTAAATAGATTTCGTTGTTAGAAACATTCCGAATCAGCTCATCTGAACCAAAGTAATCCGCTGTGCGATTTTTTAGTTCCATTTTAAAATCTTTTTTCTTAAAATATCCAGCTGGGATTTTGTTATCTGTCAAATATTGTGGTACATGCGCTACGCCATGATCTGAAGTTAAAAAAACCGTATAATTGCCTTTGCCAACTTGCTTATCAAGCGCAGCAAACAAACGTGCTAAGTCCATATCCAACCGCACATAGGTGTCTTGCAATTCTTTTGCATTAACCCCAAAGGCATGCCCAACATAATCTGTAGACGAGTAACTAACCATCAACACATCGGAGTCAGCATCTATTCCTAAATTTTCTCCTTCAAGAGCTGCTAATGCAAAATCGGTAATTAGACTATTGCCAAATGGCGTGGGTTTTAACACATCATATCCTAGTTGTTTTGCAGCTGCAGCCAAATCATAAGGAAATGTCGGCGTTTCTTTTCCCTGTGGTATACGCTCATAGGGAGTGTTATCTAAACCAGTTTCAACATAGGTTTTTATGGGATAAAAAGTGTCCCATTTGGTCAAATACTTATCTATGACTCTTGATGTGTTGAAATCTGCTGCCCATTTTGGAAGGGCATCCATATAAAAGGTACTGCTCACAAAATTCCCTTCATCATTGCCCGAAAACCAATATGCCCCATTTGCCGTATGCCCAACAGAAAGTATAGCGCCTCTATCTTTAATGGAAACACCAATAGCTTTACCACGCGACTGAGTAGCTAATCTATTTTCATCAGAAAATGTAGAAACCAACAATTGCGTAGGTGCTTTTTTACCAGCGTTTGTAGATGTACCTACACTTTGATAAGAAGCATCGTTAACACAATATTGTTCTTCTCCAGAAGTTTTATCAAACCAATCATTGGCAATAATGCCATGAATGGCGGGGGGTGTTCCTGTAGAAATACTTGCATGACCCGGACCCGTCTTGGTCTGTGCGAAATCAAAATGGTGGTTTTTAGCTACAAATCCTTCACTGTAAAATCGTTTAAACCCTTCGTTCCCAAAGTGGTTTTCAAATCGGGTGAGGTAGTCCATGCGCATTTGGTCAACAACTATACCCACAACGAGTTTGGGTTTTGAGGGTTGGATGGGCGAGTTACACCCAACTAAAAGTATTAAAACAAGTAACGCAATGTTTTTAAGATGCATAATTCGGATTTTATACAAATGTATTTTTTTAGGTCTATTCTAATATTATAGTAACATTATTTTTTTACATTCGTTCACATGAAACTTTTGCACCACATAGGCGCCTATTTTATTATGCTCAGATTGGTTTTTATAAAGCCTACCAAAGCAAAAGTAATGCAAAAACTTATCTTTCAAGATGTTCAAGATCTCATTATCGGGTCGTTGGGCATTGTTGGGTTTCTATCATTTTTTGTAGGTGGCGTGGTTTCTATCCAAACAGCACTTAACATCGAAAGCCCACTCATACCAAAAAATTTAGTTGGCTTTGCCACAAGACAGTCAGTAATTCTTGAATTTGCCCCAACATTTATGTGCATTATTTTGGCTGGAAAAGTAGGGTCTTTTATTACTTCAAGTATTGGAACCATGCGCGTGACGGAGCAGATTGACGCACTTGAAGTAATGGGTATTAATTCCGTAAATTATTTAGTTTTTCCAAAAATAGTTTCCATGATATTACTCCCATTGGTAATAAATATCTCCATGTTTTTGGGAATTCTTGGCGGATATGCTGCTACGCTTTATGGCGGTTTTTCGAGCAGTGCGGATTTTATTGAAGGCATACAGATGGATTTTGAACCTTTTCACGTAGCATATGCCTTTATCAAAACATTGCTTTTTGCTATGGTTTTGGCAACTATTCCATCGTATCACGGTTACTTTATGAAAGGTGGTGCACTTGAAGTTGGCAAAGCGGCAACGGTGGCTTTTGTGTGGACTTCGGTTGTTATTATTGTCTTAAACTACTTCGTAACACAACTCCTCCTTGCTTAATGATTGAACTTCGTGACATAAGAAAATCATTTGATGGTGTAGAAGTGCTTAAAGGTATCAGCATGACTTTTGAACCTGGAAAAACTAACTTAATTATAGGGCAAAGTGGTTCAGGCAAAACAGTTTTACTCAAATGCCTACTTGGATTGCATCAACCTGATGGAGGAACCATGCTTTTTAATAATCGAGCTTTTGGCGAAATGGACGACGATGAACAAAGAACGTTACGCCGTGAAATGGGAATGGTATTTCAGGGTAGTGCGCTTTTTGACTCGATGACTGTACTGGAAAATGTTATGTTTCCCATGCAAATGCTAACCAAACAAAGCGAAACAGCCATACGTAAGGCGGCAGAAGAAGTTATTGAGCGTGTAAATTTGGTTGAATCGAATCATAAACTGCCAGCTGAATTATCAGGCGGAATGCAAAAACGCGTAGCCATTGCACGAGCTATAGTTATGAAACCCAAATATCTGTTTTGCGATGAACCAAATTCAGGATTAGACCCCAAAACTGCCATTGTAATTGATAATCTTGTCCGTGAAATCACACAAGAAAACAACATCACAACAGTAATAAATTCACATGATATGAATTCGGTTATGGAAATTGGCGATACTATTTTGTTTTTGAAAAACGGTGTAAAAGCTTGGAAAGGGAGCAAAGAACTTATCTTTAAAACCGATAATAAAGCCATATGCGACTTTGTGTATTCTTCAAATTTGATGAAAAAAGTAAAAGAAATGTATCAGTAACTACCTGTGCACACTAGACGTTACGCTCAGCATCACATCATTTAGATCATCGTAGGTTTTAATGCTTTCTTGTAATCTAAGCACAGTTACCGAGTCAATATGAACCAACCCCAACGGATTAATTACAATTTCAGATTTCTTCCCTCTCAAATAGTGTATTTCGGCAGATTGACTCAAATAGCTGCCAAAAGGCAGTGTGGCAATCTGTTCTTCCAAAAAGGCATTTGCGTCTTTTCGTAAGGCATTTTCTTCCAAGGCACGCGTAAAGGTTATTCCTGCGGGAATCATCACCAAAAGGGCTATAAAGCTCACAAATCTTACAGTACGTCTGCGCTGTTTAGAGTCTGCATACTGAATCATGGGGAAACGCAACAATTTAATCACTATGAAAGAAGCAAAGGCGATAAATGTTGCATTAATAAAAAACAAATACAGTGCACCCAAGGCATAGCTTGGATTTGATACTGCAACGCCAAACCCTATGGTACACAGAGGGGGCATGAGTGCAGTGGCAATGGCAACACCAAAAATCACAGAGGCTATTGTACCTTTTTTAGTTCGGGCAATAGTAAGAGCTGCACCACCACAAAAAGCGATAAACACATCTCGAATATCGGGTTGGGTTCGTGCCAATAATTCTGATGATTCTTGTTGTAAGGGAAAAAATAAAAAGAATAGGGTAGCGGTGGCGACACTTAAAACTACCATGACAATAAAGTTTTGTGTAGCTTGCTTGAGCATGGTTAAGTCATTAATGGCTAACGAAACTCCTGTTGCCAATACAGGACCCATCAATGGCGCAATAAGCATGGCGCCGATTACCACTGCAGTAGCATTAGTGTTTAATCCAATACATGCAATAAAAATAGAGCAAATCAGCACCCATGCGGTGGCACCTCTAAATGGAATATCGGCACGAACGGCTTCTAGGGTAGCCGCATAATCTGTGTCGCGAGCAATTTGTAACAATTGTCCCAAATAGTTTAGTTGTGCAACAAATCCTCTTTTTTTAGTCGGGGATTTCTGTCGCTCGTTTGATTCGGAAAAGTCAAATTTAGACTCCATTACATTTCATTAACTTCCACAAAAGGCGGAAACAAATACTGCTTCTTGGTTTGGGTACAGGTACATAGAAATCGGGTTCTGCGTTTGTTTTCTTTTTGAAAAACACGTCCATCTGAAACACTAAACAATGCGCCTTGTTCTAATTCAAAAATACATTTTTTATTGTTGGGCGGGTCAAATTTCCGCAATGCAAGCATAAGTGACGTATCTGCAGCAAAGGTTGCTTTTGGATTTTGCATATGTTTTTGCAATGGTTTGAGTAGTGGCTCTGGAAAAAAATCAACAGTTAAGAAAGGGAATGTCACGTCCTGAAAAGATTTTTGCCAAGCTGTCCCGTGAGGCTTTTGGCTTCTTTTATGATTAAAAAACACCACATAATGCGCCCACTCGTGCAAAAAAGTAAGCAAAAATCGGTATGGATTTTCCATCGCGTTTAGGGTAATGGTTACGGGTTTGCCGCGCTGTACACGAAAATCACCATGTTTGGTTTTGCGTTGACGCACCACTTTTATGTGTACATTGTTATTTGTTATCAGCGAAGCACATTTTTCTCGCGCTGCCTCTGGCAAAAAAAAATAAAACTCAAGATTCATTAAGGCGTAGTATTCGAAACCGGTAGCACTTTCCCGTTATAAAACTGGTGTCCCGTTAATGCGAATTGTGCAATATAAACTGCTATAGTTTTGGCGTCCATCGATACATTTAACCCAGGAAAAGCTTCCGAAAGCATTTCGGTTTGTACAGCGCCCAGTGCCAATGCATTCACACATGGTCCTGTTTCTTTAAATTCTTCTGCGAGTAATTCAGTAAGTATGGATACTGCACCTTTGCTACTGCTATAGGCTGCCAAACCTGGAAATTTTGAAGTACCGCTGATACCGCCCATGCTGCTGATGTTTACAACATGACTACTAACATTCATTTTAGGAAGTAATGTGCGTGTAATATTTGACAACCCAAAAACATTTACTTTATAAACTGACTCAAAATCGAATTGTGTAGTTTGCGAAAAAGGCATGTTAATGAGTTTTCCCGCATTATTGATGAGGACATCAACACGTTTTGGGGAAGATATATCTGACCATTTCTGCAAAGCCTCAGCATTGGCAATATCTACAGAAAAAGCATTAACATTTGGTGAGTGCAAAGCTTCAATGGGCGCAATGTTACGCGACAGTGCCCAAACGTGATGATTGTTGTCTGAAAACCATTGTACCATAGCCAAGCCAATTCCTCTGCTTGCCCCTGTAATCACAATGTTTTTTGACGCTTCCAAAACGGTTACACCACCAATCGGATGGGATTTTCAATATATTCTTTGAGAGTTTGTAAGAACTGTGCGCCCGTTGCGCCATCAACCGTACGGTGGTCACAAGCCAATGTGAGTTTCATGGTGTTTCCTACCACAATTTCGCCTTCTTTCACCACAGGTTTTTGCACTATAGCACCCACAGAAAGTATAGCAGAATTGGGTTGGTTAATTATCGATGTGAATTCTGAAATACCAAACATTCCAAGGTTCGAAACGGTAAACGTGCTGTCGTCCATTTCTTGCGGTGTAAGTTTTTTACTTCTTGCCCGAGCAGCAAAGTCTTTAACCTGCGCGCCTATTTGTGGTAAATTCATTTCGTTGGCAAATCGCAACACAGGAACTACTAATCCATCTTCAACCGCAACGGCTACTCCGACATGAACATGATGATTTAACACCATTTTGTCTTCAAACCACTGCGAATTTACCTGAGGGTGTTCTTTCAATGAAAGTGCCACAGCTTTTACCACAATGTCATTAAATGAAATTTTGGTGTCTGGAATGGAGTTGTATTGCTTTCTAAACGCAATAGCAGCGTCCATATCGAATTCTACAGAAAGATAATAGTGTGGTGCGCTAAACTTGGAAGCACCTAAACGCTTGGCAATGGTTTTACGCATTTGCGAGTTGGGTATCTCTTCTTGCTTTTCTTGTCCTGCAGGTACAAAAACAGCGGGTTGAGCGCTCATCGTAGTTGCCGCAGGTGTGTATTGCTCTACATCGCGTTTTACAATGCGTCCAGAGTCGCCCGTGCCCTTAACAAGGCGTAAATCAATTCCTCTTTCCTTAGCAATTTTCTTCGCCAATGGAGATGCCATAATACGTCCTAAATTTAGAGTTACAGGGTTTTCTTTAACAACTGGCGCAGCAGAAGGTGCTGGTGTTGCAGCAGGGGTTGGTGTTGGCGCAGGTGTT
>DLPY01000055.1:0-2294 GCA_002478685.1 Flavobacteriaceae bacterium UBA7446 | reverse complement strand
TTGGTGTTGGCGCAGGTGTTGCTTCGGGTGCTAGCGCAGGTGTTTTTGTTGCAGGGGGGGCAGCCAAAATAGCGGAAACATCTGTTCCCGAAGGTCCAATAATGGCAAGGAGTGTATCTACAGGAGCGGTTTCACCAACTGCCGTTCCAATATGAAGTAGCACACCAGAAAAGAACGACTCAAATTCCATCGTGGCTTTGTCGGTCTCAATTTCTGCCAAAATATCGCCCTCTTCCACTGTGTCGCCTACTTGCTTTAGCCAAGAAGCAACCGTTCCCTCTTCCATCGTATCACTAAGGCGTGGCATGTTGATGATTTCAACACCCTCTGGAATAGCAGCAGGAGCAGCCTCAGATGCTTTCGCTTCAAGTTCAATTTCAGCAGTAATCTCGGCAGGTGCTTCTACTTCTGCAGTTTCTCCGCTTAGCAATGCTGTAATATCCTCTCCTTCTTCACCAATAATTGCTAGCAATACATCAACAGGTGCCGTTTCTCCTGCTTTTACTCCGATATGCAAGAGTATTCCTTCATGAAAAGACTCAAACTCCATAGTGGCTTTGTCCGTTTCAATTTCAGCTAAAATGTCGCCCTCAGCTACTTTATCACCTACATTTTTAAGCCATGTAGCCACAGTTCCCTCTTCCATCGTATCGCTAAGGCGCGGCATGTTGATGATTGTTGCCATATTATAATTTATGAGAAATAAATGGGTAATCTTTTTGTTCGTAAACAGCGTCGTACATTACATTCTTTTCTGGGAACGGCGACGACTCAGCAAATTCTTCGCATTCTTTAACTCTAGCTTTTACGCGTGCATCGATTTCAGCAAGTTCATCTTCAGTAGCAAAGGCTTCCTTTAAAATTATATCTTTTACTTGGGTAATCGGGTCAATTTTACGGTATTCTTCCACTTCTTCTTTTGTGCGGTAGTGTTGGGCATCAGACATAGAGTGTCCACGGTAACGATATGTTTTTGCCTCTAAAAACGTAGGGCCATCACCACGACGGGCGCGTTGAATGGCTTCATCTATTCCATCTGCAACCGCAACTGGGTTCATTCCATCAATAGGGCCACATGGCATTTCGTAACCTAATCCAAGTTTCCAAATATCGGTATGGTTGGCTGTACGCTCTACCGAAGTTCCCATGGCATATCCGTTGTTTTCTACAATAAATACAACTGGAAGTTTCCAAAGCATTGCCAAGTTTAATGTTTCGTGCAGCGACCCTTGACGAACTGCGCCATCGCCCATAAAACAAAGTGTAACGGCATCGCTGCCGTGATATTTATCGCCAAACGCCATTCCTGCTCCCAGCGGAATTTGTCCACCAACGATACCATGGCCTCCGTGAAAACGGTGTTCTTTTGAAAATATATGCATCGAACCCCCTAATCCGTTTGAAGTTCCAGTGGATTTGCCGAACAGCTCTGCCATTACTCTTTTTGGATCAACGCCCATGCCTATGGGTTGTACATGATTACGGTAGGCAGTGATCATACGGTCTTTAGTCAGATCCATTGCATGCAGTGATCCTGCCAAAATAGCCTCTTGTCCATTGTAAAGATGTAAGAAACCACGAACTTTTTGTTGGATATAAACTGATGCGAGCTTGTCTTCGAACTTGCGCCAAAACATCATGTTCTCGTACCAATTTACGTAGGTTTCGCGTGTAACTTTTTCCATAGAGTTTGACTGTTATAAGTTGCGCAAAGATAAGGCAACTATGTCGTGGAAAAAAACGAAAGAGCAATCCCTAGTACCGTTCTTCACCAAAGTTAAAGGTAAGCGAAAAACGCAGCGTATTTTCAAGCGGATTAACCACTCTGGTAGCAGAAATTAGATAGGATAAATCAATATCAATGATATTATATTTAAATCCTACCCCGAGAGTGATAAATTTTCGTGCACCTTTTAGTTCGTGCTCATTAAAATATCCCGCACGAAGTGCAAAAGATTCATCATACGTAAACTCGGCTCCAAGCGCCCATGTAAATTCTTTAAGCTCTTCGCTAAATCCATCAGGTGCATCGCCAAAAGATTTGAAAATCCCTGAAAGAACGCCTACATCATCAGGTTGTTTATAGCCCGTTATGTTTCCATCTCTGTCTGTTATAGGCTCGCTTGGCGAAGGCACCAAAAGTTTGTTAACTTCTAGGCTTAACGCGAGCTTGTTGTAAGAGTCAAAGACAAAATCAAATCCTCCACCTAGTTTTAGGTTAGTTGGCAAAAAGTCTGATTCTCCTTCGTCTTCATATTTGATTTTTGGACCAATGTTAGAAAGGTTAAATCCAG
>DLPY01000083.1 GCA_002478685.1 Flavobacteriaceae bacterium UBA7446 | reverse complement strand
CTTAAAGGGTGATTTTGAACAAAAAATTGAGGCTATGAATATTTTAACAGAAAAATTACTAGAACAACATGATTAAAACAGAGATCATCATTATTGGTGCAGGGCCAGTGGGGCTATTTACGGTTTTTGAAGCTGGACTTATGAAACTTCGATGCCATCTTATTGACGCTATTCCTCAACCCGGTGGGCAACTTGCGGAAATCTACCCTAAAAAGCCCATTTATGACATCCCTGGATACCCTACTATTTTAGCAGGAGAATTGGTGGATAATCTTATGGAGCAAGCTGCGCCTTTTAAACCTGGATTCACCTTGGGTGAACGCGCAGATAGCATTGAAAAACAAGAAGACGGAACATTTGTTGTAACCACAGGCAAAGGAACACAACACCATGCGCACGCTGTTATAATTGCTGGTGGATTGGGAAGTTTTGAACCTAGAAAACCCCTGATAGACAACCTTCTAGACTATGAAGAAAAAGGAGTGCATTACATTGTAAAAGACCCCGACCAATTTGAAGGAAAAGATATGGTGATTTCAGGTGGCGGAGATTCTGCCCTTGATTGGGCGATTTACTTTGCTGAAAAAGGAAGTTTTGTGCATTTGGTGCATCGCAGTGATCGCTTTAGAGCACACAAAGATTCTGTGGCCAGAGCTCATGAATTGGCAGCGGCAGGAAAAATGCAACTTCATACGTTTGCAGAAGTAAAAGAATTGGAAGGCGAAGATGAATTGGAAACTGTTGTAATTCACACCAAAGAAGGAAAAACAGCCGTAAAAACAGATTTATGGTTTCCGTTGTTTGGACTTTCGCCAAAGCTTGGACCCATTGCCGACTGGGGTCTAGAAATAGACAAAAATGCTATTGTAGTTGATACATTTGATTATCAAACCAATCGACCAGGCATTTTTGCCATAGGAGATGTAAACACCTATCCGGGAAAATTAAAATTGATTTTATGTGGCTTCCACGAGGCGACACTAGCCGTCCAAACAGCTTATAAAATTATTCATCCAGACAAGAAGTTTACACTGAAATACACCACTGTCCAAGGGGTGCAAGGTTTTGAGGAAGAACAACCTAAAGAAACTGTTAAGTCTTGAGTGTGGACATAAGCATTAAGGTTATTGACCGTGAAGGAACAGAACACGAATTTACCGTGCCTACCGATATGAATCTCAATCTGATGGAGGTATGCAAGGGGTTTGAACTTCCTGTTGAAGGCATTTGTGGTGGCATGGCAATGTGCGCATCGTGTCAAGTGTATGTTCTTACTAATGAGCACTTTGGCGAGCGAAATGACGACGAAGAAGCCATGTTAGATGAGGCTTATTTTGTGGAAGAAAATTCACGATTAGGCTGTCAAATTCGCATAACACCTGAATTAAAAGGTCTAAAAGTGGCTTTGGCACCCGAAGCACCATAAATCAATTTTGATTTAAAAACTCCGTGACTCTGAGAGAAGCATTTTCTTTAATGTCTTTCCAAAAAAAGGGAATATCAAAACGGTGATAATCCTTAATAAAAGAAACCCAAAAACGTTTTGGCACTTTGGGTAAACTCACCCATAGTAAGCCATCGGTAACCTCCACTGTGAGACAAAATGGGATTAACTCCTGATTGTAATACATTAACCCTTTATGCTGAGAAAATTGACTCTTTGTACTATTGTCCCATGTTACAGGATTTGTGGTCACAGCAGCGTTAAACCAATCGAAATACTTCGGAAGTTTTCCTTTTTTATAGCTGTTCCAACTTACATAACCGCCAACAGACTCTGGAGACCTAAGAGGTTTTAAAGTGTTAAATTCATCTTCTTTCACTCTGGTTCCTACTAAATAGGCTGCTACAAGTTGTTGCTGTAGCTCGGTACCATCAAAAATCTCTTGCAACAATCTTTTAAGATGAATAGACCCTTGACTATGACCCGCCAAAATAATAGGGCGCCCGTTATTTTTGTAGGTTAAATAATATTCAAAAGCCGCCTTTACGTCGCTGTAAGCGAGTTCTTTTGCAGCATCACCTCCTTGGTTTAAATAGGGCTCAAAAAAGGCGCGGTAGTGATTTTGACGGTAATAGGGCACAAAAAGACGCCCTGCCGATGCCCATGCAGAAGCTTGATATGGCACAACCCATTTAAGCACATTTGCGTTTATGATACTATCTTGAATAGGCGCATTCCAGCGGGTATCATTTTTGTCAATCAATAGGGTTGGATATACAAAAAACACATCGGCTTGCAGTGAGTCTAAAAATGCACCAATGGTTTTCCCCTCAAGGGTTTTACCTGCAAACACTGCCCAATTCGCTTTATCATTATAAGATATTGACGTTGATGTATTATCAAATCTTGTACTGCGATACTTAACACCGCAAGAGGTAAAAAAAACAATAGTACTAACCAACAAAAATAAGTTTCGTGGACGCATAGCAATTCTTTTTTCAAATATGCATAAAATTCAATTACTTTATAGACATGAAAAAGATATTACTATTATTTATACTCACTGCACTACTCTCAGGTTGTCAACGCAGTCAATTAGAAATTGGTTTAAATCCAAAAAGCGGTTCAAATGCGGTTGGTTTTGCGTTACTCAGCGAAAAAAATGGTTTGGTAAAACTTAGCGTAACGGTTCGTGGGTTAGAGCAAGGCACACATGCAATTCATTTACATGAAAAAGCCGATTGCTCATCTGATGATGGAAAATCAACAGGGGGGCATTGGAATCCGACCTTTGCACCTCACGGTAAATGGGGTGACAATAAAGGTTACCACAAAGGAGATATTGGAAATTTTGAGGTTGGCACTGATGGCATTGGTCGAATCTATTTTGAGACGAATCAGTGGTGTATGGGCTGTGAGGACAAAACCAAAGACATTTTAGGTAAAGCTATCATTGTGCATCAAGGTGCAGATGATTTTGTGTCACAACCCTCTGGTGCTGCAGGTGCACGCATAAGCTGTGCAGGGATATTGGAGTAGCTATTTTTTTACTTGCCCAATAGCTTCGGCAATCTGTGTGACTAATTGATCATCCGATTTTTCAAGGTCAAATGTGATAGGTGGTTTGATATGCATCGACTGCTTAATTCCTTTCTTTTTGATGAAAATTCCTTTTTTATCGAACGACCGGCGAAAACCATCGATTTGAATGGGCACAACCACTGGGTTGTATGTTTTTATAATATGAAGCGTGCCTTTTCTTATTGGGGCAAAAGGTTTTGTGGTGCCCTGAGGAAATGTGATGACCCATCCGTCATCTAACGCTTTACCAATGTTAGAAACGTCACTCATTTTCACTTGACGATTGATTTCCTTACCCTTTTCCCGCCATGTTCGCTCTATAGAGATAGATCCTGTGTAAGCTAAAATTCTGGGCAATAAACCAGCCTTCATCGTTTCTTTTGCGGCTACATAATAAACATTGAGTTTTGGTCTCCAGATATAACTTAAGTAATTTAAATTATCGTCTCTCCCGGCCAAACTTGCAAAAAAAACGTGCATCATAGCGGTTACATCAGCAAAATAGGTTTGATGATTCGATATAAATAAGACGTTTTTATTAGGTAATTGGCGAATAATTTCTGAGCCGCGAATTTGTAGGTCGTTAAACCCATTAAATCGCCGACGAGTTACAAATCCAAGAAGGCGAATAAGCCAAAGCTTTATAAAAAGGTAATGTCCAAATGGATTTTGTTGAAACACGATTTGGTTTTGTTGTGCAAAAGTACAACAAATGGTGTCCTAATCGAAATAAAATCAGAAAACCTGTACCTTTATGACATGTTACAACTCCAATGGAAATGCATTTTTCAATTCTTTTTTTTAGGAATATTGATTTCGTGTAGCGCACCAAATCGATCTGAAAAAGCGCAAAAAGTCCCTACAAAACCTATTGCTAGGATTACAAAAAACATAGCGACTGAGCACAAAAAAAAAAGTGATTTACCTTTAACCTCTGAAACAGCAATTCCTTTTTTACAACGCTTTGCAGCAGAAAACCCCGAAAATAAAGTACGAATAGAAACTCCACTTGGTAGTTTTGATATTTTACTTTTTGACAAAACACCCTACCACAGAGCAAACTTCATCTTCCTGACCAAACAAAAGTATTTTGATGGTACCTACTTTCACCGTGTTGTTCCTGAATTTATCATTCAAGGTGGGAATTCAGACAATTATGATACGGGGAGAAAGCGTAGAAAAATTGGAAAATATCTCCTTCCACCTGATACAAGAAAAGGATATAAACATCACAGAGGCGTAGTATCGATGCCGAGTAGCGAAATTCAAAATCCACATAAATTAGCATCGCCATATGAGTTTTTTATTGTGCAGCAATCACCAGGAGCTTACCACTTAGATGGAAGCTATACACCTTTTGGAAAAGTGATTCGCGGCATGAAAGTGGTTGATGCCATTAATGCGTTGCCCACGGACAAGCGCGAGTGGCCACTAACCAATATGCGTATGCGTATTACCGTTTTGACCAATTAATTATGACCATTACTCAACTTAAATATTGTATCGCCGTAGCGGAACATCGTAATTTTACTACGGCAGCTGAACATGCTTTTGTAACACAACCCACGTTGAGTATGCAAATTCAAAAGCTAGAGCAAGAATTGGATTTAACTATTTTTGACCGAACACAAAAGCCCATTGTACTTACAGAAGTGGGAAAAAAAATTGTCGAACAAGCAAAATTAATCGTTGCTGAATCAGAGCGAATGCTTGACGTAGTAGATCAAGAAAAAGGAGTCATTGGCGGTACATTTAAGTTAGGAATTATTCCCACCATAATGCCAACATTGCTGCCCATGTTTTTACAAACTGTTCTGAAAGCATATCCGCAATTGGCATTGGAAATTGAGGAAATGCCAACTCAACAAATCTTAGAGAACCTTGAAAAGGGAACACTGGATGCTGGAATTGCTGCCACACCACTAGGCATGGAACAAATTGTAGAAAAACCTTTGTATTACGAGCCTTTTATGGTCTATGCACCCTCTCATTCTAAATTGAGTAAGCAAGTGTCAATTACTTCAGAAATGCTAGCAGATGAGCGTATGCTACTGCTCCAAGACGGGCATTGTTTTAGAGATTCTGCATTGAATATCTGTAAGTTACAGTATAACTCACCATCGCATTTTGAAATCAAAAGTGGTAGTTTTGAAACCCTTGTGCAATTGGCAAATGAGGGATTAGGCATAACACTTCTACCCTATCTAAATGCACGGCAATTAGGGCAAGAACATCAGCAAAATTTAAAGTCTTTTAGTGCGCCAGAGCCTGCAAGAGAAGTTAGTGTAATTTATCATAAGAAGGAGTTAAAACTACATATCATAAAGTTATTACACGAGAAAATTCGTGCTATTATTAGA
>DLPY01000046.1 GCA_002478685.1 Flavobacteriaceae bacterium UBA7446 | reverse complement strand
ACCAATGCGTTGGCGGTAAAAGGCTGTACCGAAATCTTAACTCCTGAAGACGCAACATTTGACACCATTTGTTGTGCCGTTGGTACTGGCGGCACCTTAGCGGGTTTGGCAGTTTCTTGCAAAGCCCATCAACATGTTGTGGGGTTTCAGGTGGTAAAAGATGCGTCTATACCAGACCGTATTCGTACCTTTGCACTGTACGATAATTGGACGCTTGTGCAACATCCCTTGCAACGTGGATATGCGCAAGTAAGCAGACCGTTAGTTGCTTTTGCACGTGATGTGTTGCAGCAAGCGGGTGTGTTATTAGATCCCATTTATACCGCACCAATGCTGTTTCAGTTGGTGCAGATGATAAAAGACGATACATGGACATTTGGAAAAAACTTGCTTTTAATTCACACGGGAGGAACACAAGGAATATTAGGCTTCAACACACGTTCTACGCTGCAATGGCCAGAGGGTTAGTCTTATTCTTTTTCACTTTTTTTCTGTTGTCTTGTGGAACAAAAAAGGTGGTTTATTCTGGTACAGACAAACGCACAGCCAAGAAAATCGAGAATAAATCACCAAAAAAAGTAGCTAAACAAATTAAAGAACTGGATGTGCACACACGTATGAAAGTGTATGTGTTACAATATGCCGAAATGGCCCAAAAAGAAATGAAAAAATACGGCATTCCAGCAAGCATTACCTTGGCGCAAGGGCTGTTGGAATCGCAGGCAGGTATGGGTCAGTTGGCGGTAAAGTCCAATAATCACTTTGGTATAAAATGTCATAAGGGATGGCGTGGTGCAACCGTTTTGCACGACGATGATGCCAAAGGCGAATGCTTTCGCAAGTATAAAAAAGTAGAACAATCTTATCGGGATCACTCCGAATTTTTAAGTAAGCGCACACGCTATAGTGACCTCTTCAAAATGAAAAAAAGAGATTACGTTAGTTGGGCGCACGGGCTCAAAAAAGCAGGCTATGCCACCGACCCGCAATATGCCTACAAGCTTATTTCACTTATTGAACGATACGAATTATGGCAGTTTGATGGAAGCAAAGCACCCTTAAAAGCGTCAAAACCCTCAAAGCAAAAGCATACATATTCTGTACAGCAAGGCGATACCTTATATTCCATTGCTAAGAGGTTTAACTTATCCGTAGAAAAATTAGTGACTATCAATTCGCTTAATTCAACTGATTTGGCAATAGGACAACAACTCAAATTAAAATGATGCAGTATCAACGTAGTAGCGCACTTTTTGCCGAGGCAAAACAAGTTATTCCAGGAGGGGTAAATTCCCCCGTTCGAGCTTTTAAAGCAGTTGGAGAAACGCCTATTTTCCTAACCCATGCCAAAGGCGCGTATTTGTTTGATGAAGATGGAAACACCTATATCGATTATATTGCTTCATGGGGCCCTATGATTTTGGGACATGCACACCCAAAGGTGGTGAAAGCCATTCAAGAGCGTGCTGAAAAAGGTACATCGTATGGAATTCCAACAGAACTAGAAACCCAAATTGCCAAGCAAGCTTTGGATATGGTGCCACATATGGACCAAATTCGATTTGTGAATTCGGGAACAGAAGCCTGTATGAGTGCGGTGCGCTTAGCGCGTGGCTACACGGGACGTGATAAAATCATCAAATTTGCGGGTTGCTATCACGGGCACGCCGATGCCTTTTTGATTCAAGCGGGAAGCGGTGCCGTTACGTTTGGTAGTCCAAACAGCCCCGGTGTGACTGCTGGAACTGCGCAAGACACCTTGTTGGCGCAGTACAACAATCTAGATCAAGTTGCCGAAATTTTTACTGCTAATCCTGAAGAAATTGCGGCTATTATTATAGAACCTGTGGCGGGAAACATGGGGTGTATATTACCAAAAGAAGGCTTTTTAGAGGGGCTTCGTAGCTTGTGCGATGCGCACGATGCACTACTCATTTTTGATGAGGTAATGACAGGGTTTCGTTTGGCACAAGGTGGTGCACAGGAACGCCTAAATGTTCGCGCCGATATGGTTACTTATGGTAAAGTTATTGGCGGAGGATTGCCTGTTGGCGCATTTGCCGCACGAGAAGAAATCATGAATTTTTTAGCACCTGTCGGACCTGTGTACCAAGCTGGAACCCTTAGCGGAAACCCATTAGCCATGACGGCAGGACTTACGATGCTGCAACTTTTAGCGAATAACTCTGAAGCCTATAGCACTTTAGACCAAAAAACAGCCTACCTGCACAAAGAAATGATTCCACTTTTAGAACAAAAAGGTATTCCGTATCAAATTAATAGATTGGGTTCCATGATGTCACTGCATTTTACGGACACTCCGGTTGTCAACTTCGAAACTGCAGCAAAGGGCAACAACGATTACTTTAAAAAATACTTCCATGGTATGCTAAAGTGTGGTGTGTATTTGCCACCAAGTGCTTTTGAGAGCTACTTCCTCAACGATGCTATAAGCCATAAAGACCTCGATCAAACGCTTGAGGCCTTTTCAGATACTTTAAGTGACTTATAAATTAACTTGGGTCTAGAACCCTATCAATACGTACCAAAGATTCTTGTAAGTGGTAACGTGTATTTTGGTCTGTCATTTCTGTCAAACTTGAATTAATGGCATTTTTAAGATTTACCAACTGCGCCCTACTTACGGCTCTAATATCTGATTGACTCACCAACACCCTGGTGCGATTGCTATATCGTCTTGCAGAACCTTCGAGTGGCTCTTGATTTTCTGTCATTAAGTAAGCCAAGCGATCTATATATGCGCGTTGCAAGTTTCTGCGGTAGATACTTATGGCGCTTTTGCTGTACAACTCACTCCAAATACCTTTACGAAGTGCCGTCATCATTTCAATCATTCCATAAGCATTACTTTCATTTAGCGCTTCGTTTTCCGAAATACGCGCCAGTCTATCAAAGCTTAAAAGACGGTTGAGAGTGCCTGTTTGCATACGACGCATACGGTCTATTACACCTGCAAACTCAATCTTGTTAAAGATATTTTTATCTAACATCCAGTAGGGAGTTGCAAAAAGTTCATCTTGTAAAAATTGCATGCAATCTTGTTGGTAATTCTTGTCCACATGTGTATATACCACGCCATCTTGGTTATAGGTCTTATAGTACTCATACACGCCACCAATATTAGCCGCTACATGGCCCATATAACGATTAAACTGACTCAATACTTGGTTGTACAAATCTTGTAAATCGTCATAGTTCTTACCGTCTTCCGCAGTCCACTCTATTAAGTTAGGCACAATTCGTTTGAGGTTGGCAATGCCATATTGGCTTGCTTTTATGGCATCATCGCCTAAATCTTCGGTTTGTGAACTAGGATCTATGGGGCTTCCAAACTGCTGACTTCCAAAACGATACATAGGATCATTTTGATGTTTTAATATCCATTTATCCAGTGTTTCTTTTTCGTCTTCTGCAGTTTTCGCAGAAAGAATAGGTCGGTAGCCCCAACGAACAGCATGAATATCATAAACCCCAATATCCGGCATCAGGGAAACATCTCCATCTCCTGGCTGCGCTACATAATTAAAGCGAGCATAATCCATAATGGACGGCGCCGTGCCATATTTTCTAGTAAAAGAAGGTGAACGCAAAGAGTCTACAGGATAAGCAACGCTACTTCCCATATTATGTGGTAATCCGATTGTATGACCCACCTCATGGGCAGATACAAAGCGGATAAGGCGCCCCATGATTTCGTCTTTGAATTTTACACCTCGTGCTTCAGGATTGATGGCTGCAGTTTGCACAAAAAACCAGTTACGTAACAATGTCATCACATTGTGATACCAGTTGATATCGGACTCTAAAATTTCACCTGTTCGAGGGTCACTTACGTGTGGCCCGTTAGCATTGGGAATTGGAGAAGCCAAATAGCGTACTACAGAGTATCTTGCGTCTTCTGGGCTCCAGTCTGGATCTTCTTCTGGAGTTGGCGGGTCTTTAGCGATTATGGCGTTTTTAAAACCTGCTGCCTCAAACGCTACCTGCCAATCTTCAATTCCTTGCTTCAAATACGGAATCCATTTTTTAGGTGTAGCTCTGTCAATATAATATATGATAGGTTTTTTGGGTTCTACTAGTTCACCACGATTAAATTTTTCTAAATCTTCATCTTTAACTTCCAATCTCCAACGATCTAAATAGCGTACCGTTTTGCTTTTTTGAACATCTAATCCATAATCAGTTTGTCCGCGAGAAAACCACCCTACTCGCTCGTCAAAATAGCGACGTTTCATAGGGTTTTTGGGAAGTAAAATCATGGAATTACTTATCTCTAAAGATATGGAGCCTGTACTTGCGTTTGATGGGGGTTCACTAGAGTTATACGTTTTGATATGACGTGCTTCAATGTTTACAGGGTAACTTTTAAGGGTGTTAATAAACGATCGTGATTTATCTAAACTAGAAATTTTATACGACTTGCGTCTAGATTGTGGAAAGCCAATCGCTTTTATATCACTTTCAAAAAAGCTATTTACTTGAATCACAGTGGAGATGGAGTCTTTGCCAATTGCCTTAATATCAAAACGATATAATATTGGTTCAAAATTAGAATTAACTACCGCCTCGTGAATAGGAAGTGAGTCTGCGGCAACAACTTCATGAGATACCACACGAAGCAACACTTTCTTTGCGTCTTTTTCCCAGCGCAAAACTTGTGTATTTTGTTTTCCACCACCAAAACCGATCCCTGATGCTGTTTTGGCAATTCGTGTTACCATTAGCATTTCCTTCCCAAAAAGCGAGTCTGGAATTTCATAAAAATAGTCTTCATCAACCTGGTGAACGTCAAATAAGCCGGTATCTGAAATAGCTTTACTGGTAATTACTTTGCCATAAGGCTTTATACCGTTTTTGTCTTCTTTCTTTGGTTTTGGGGCTTCGGTTTTTGCTGGAGCTTTTTTATTTTTAAATAACTTAGGGATTTGAGCGTTAGTTTGCATTACAAAACCCAGAATAAATAAAAATGTGAAAAATAATCTCATAGTATCATGTATATTGATATGTTGCTAAAGTGTTAATTATATTACAAATAACCAATGCTTTTCAAAAGGTTATTTAACAAATTGCTTAACTAATAAAAGTGATACCGTTGAAGTAAGCACGTTAAAAACCTTAGAACTGTATTTAAATTCTTTTAATCAGCGGAGTACAATCCACAAAGTGTCATCTGTCTTGGTCACTTCAACTAATGATTTGCTTGTAAGACCTTTGATAGCTTTATCCCATTTTTTATTGCTATGCCCTGATTGTTCTTTCACAGTTGTAAGAACGGCGGGGCTTTCCTTTTTTAGTAAATTCACAATGATTTGCTCTTCATCAGTCAGTGTTGGTCCTTTTTTTTCAGGGCGCATTTGCGGGAAAAATAATACTTCTTGGATAGAACTGTTGTTGGTAAGCAGCATCGTTAGGCGGTCAATACCAATACCAATTCCCGATGTTGGAGGCATACCATATTCCAGTGCTCGCAAAAAATCTTGGTCGATAAACATCGCCTCATCATCTCCTTTTTCTGAAAGGCTCATTTGATCCTCAAAGCGTTCACGTTGGTCAATTGGATCGTTTAGTTCTGAATAGGCATTTGCCAGTTCTTTTCCGTTAACCATAAGTTCAAAGCGTTCTGTTAGCCAAGGTTTGCTTCGGTGTGCCTTAGTCAGCGGACTCATCTCTTTTGGATAGTCGGTAATAAAGGTAGGTTGTATATAATGATGCTCACAATATTCCCCAAAAAGCGCATCAATAATCTTTCCTTTGCCCATAGTTTCGTCAACTTCTAGTCCCAACTTTTTTGCTGTTTCCCGTAATGCGTCTTCATCCATTTCAGAAACATCAACACCTGTGTGCTCTTTTATGGCGTCTAAAATAGATACGCGCGGATAAGGCGCTTTAAAATCAATGGTGTGGTCGCCCACTTGCACCGAAGAACTGCCGTTGGCTGCCATCGCTACTTCCTCAAGAAGTGCTTCTGTGGTTTCCATCATCCAGTTATAATCTTTGTATGCCACATAAAGTTCCATTACCGTAAACTCTGGGTTATGGGTTTTATCCATGCCCTCGTTTCTAAAGTCCTTAGCAAATTCATAAACCCCATCAAATCCACCCACAATAAGGCGCTTGAGGTACAATTCGTTGGCAATGCGTAAGTATAGCGGAATATTTAGCGCATTGTGATGCGTAACAAAAGGACGCGCCGCAGCACCGCCCGGAATGGGTTGCAAAATGGGGGTTTCTACTTCCAAGTAACCACGGTCATTAAAAAACGAACGCATGGTGTTGGTGATTTTGGTACGCTTTATAAAGGCATCTTTTACGTGTGGATTTACAATCAAATCCACATAACGCATGCGGTAGCGTTGCTCCGGATCGGTAAAGGCATCATAGGTATTGCCATCGGCATCCACTTTTGGGAGTGGTAACGGACGCAACGACTTGCTTAGCACAAAAAGCTTGTGCACCTCAACGGTTTTTTCGCCTACTTGTGTGGTAAATAATGTTCCTTCAACTCCAATAATGTCACCAATATCCAATAGCTTTTTATAGACTTCGTTGTAGAGGGTTTTGTCCTCATCGGGACACAAAATATCTCTGTTAAAATAGAGTTGCACCCTTCCGGTAGCATCTTGCAATTCGGCAAAACTTGCCTTTCCTTGCACCCGTCTAGACATCAATCGGCCAGCTAAACAAACCTTTTTGCCTTCTTTAAATATTTCAGTAATATCTGTGGCGTAGTGTGTGGTGTCAAATGCGGCGGCAGGGTAGGGGTCTATGCCCAAGTCACGCAGTTTGGTGAGTTTTTCTCTGCGGACAAGTTCTTGTTCTGATAATTCGTGCATCCCAAATTTTTCTTCCGCAAAGATAACCAATGCGCATGAGTTCTCAAGTACACCTGAATTTGTATCTTTGAATTCACATGAGTTTATTGCGCGTTCTTTTAGCTATTATTTTTCCACCTTTGGCGGTTATCGACAGAGGCTGTGGCTCTGTAATTATCGTTTTTTTACTTACGCTTTGTGCATGGGTGCCGGGTGTTATCGGTGCGCTTATTATTCTTAACCGACCGTTTTATTATGAGCCCTAAGCCTGTGGTTCAGGTGCGCCAATTGGGCTTGGCTGCATACGATGCCGTAACCGATTTGCAGCAAGAATTGTTTCAGCGTACCATAGACCAAAAAATTCACAATCGCAGAAATCCAGACACGCAAGTTTCTACTGAAAATCACTTGCTGTTTGTAGAGCATCCGCATGTATATACCCTTGGAAAAAGCGGTGATGAAAAACATTTGCTTATCAACAACGAAACCCTTGCGAAAAAAGAGGTTAGTTTTTACCCCACTAACAGAGGGGGCGATATTACGTATCACGGTCCAGGGCAGTTGGTGGGTTACCCCATTTTGGATTTGGATTACTTCTTTACCGATATCCATAAATACCTGAGGTTGTTGGAGGAATGTATCATTGCCACACTTGCAGATTTTGGTATTTTGACAACACGTAGCAAAGGCGAAACAGGCGTTTGGTTAGACCCAGAGGGTCATAACCCCCGAAAAATTTGCGCCATGGGAATCCGCACCAGCCGTTGGGTGACCATGCACGGCTTTGCCCTAAATGTGAATACAGATTTGTCTTACTTTGGCTACATCGTTCCTTGTGGTATTCGTAATAAAGCGGTTACTTCTATGCAAAAGGAATTGGGTAAAGCAATTGATTTAAAAGAAGTTAGCAATGTTTTTCAAAAACACTTTGCCCATCATTTTGAAGCCGATTTGCGTTAAGGCATTCGATAAAACCGCAGTTCTTGTCTGTTGTTTTGGGCTGCCAAATAGAGTGCTGACCCGGGCGTTCCTTGTCCTAACATCGCCCAGTTTTCGCCCAACACAGGGAAGCTATCCAAAAGTTCAGCATCGCGATTAAACACATACACTTTTCCCGACTGATTGTCCCAAACCAAAATGTAGGTACGGTTGTTTACCACCTGAATTTGCGGAGGTGCATACACCCCAAAATCCAACTCCACCAATTGGTTGTTGATGGTAATTTTATTTTCGGTTTGCGTGACTAAGGTGTTTCTGTTGGCCGCAAGGGTATAGCGGGTTTCAAATGGCAGTGCTGTTTTGGTAATTTTTCCTGAGGTGCTTATTTGAATCAACCTGTTTTTTGCATCAATGCTTACAAAACCATTTTGGTATGGATAAAGGTCTTGCGTGAATTTGATATCCGTTGGAATCTTGATACGTGTTTTTCCGGTGCGATGTAGCAATTCTCCTTTGCCCGATTTATGCACTAAGGCAATATAATCACGGTTTCCAATACGAATGTGTTTGGATGGATATGCCAAACTTCCTGCGAGTTTTGTTTTGCGCCAACCGCTTACTTTTTTCATACGGCGGTCATACATGCCAAGCGTTTTTCCAGAAGATAGCGCGATGCGATAGTCCCGTTGGTTGTCGTAATCAAAAATGCCAAGTGTGCTGGAAGTGCTCATCCCTGATTTGGTAAATCCACGCACCGTTTTGCCATTTCTGTCCAAAACCTGAAAACTTTTGGCGGTCGTAAAGGCGAGTTGTAATCGCTTGTTACGATATAAATCTACCTGATAAACAGGTCCTAAAATAGCCCCGTCGAGTTGTTTTTTCCAAAGGATTTTGCCCGTGGTATTTAATAGATACAGCTGATTTTCTTCATCTTGAACCACCCATTCCAATGCTTTGGTATTGTGGTTTTGCACGGCATAGGGCCCCCATTCGATAGGTGTGCTAAATGTAGCCGTTCCAGCAGATTCAATTGCCTGTGATTTGCTACCGCTTAGGTTGGGTTGCTGCAAGCTCAGCGTAATATAAAACACATCGCCTTCTACCACGCCCACATAATCGACTTGACGAAATGCACCAAAGTCGGTTTTGCCAAAGCCTTTAATCATTTTTTTGAGGGTGGATTCTGCTTCTGAAGGCGCTGCCCATGCCCATAAACTGCTTTGGCGCGGAAGGGTTTTCACATAGTTTTGAAAACGAGAATCCTTGGCAAGTACATCATCTTTTTCCGACGCATATAAAAGTGATTCCATCGCTGCTTTGGAAGCGCCTAAGTAGAGCTGATTGTTCAAAAAAGCGGCGTGGGTATAGGTAAGGTTTTTGGCAAGGGGTGCTAAAATGTTTGTCTTTTGATTTTCGTCCGAAAATTCAAAAAGTGTTTGTCCGCCCACGCTATACTGCGCTTTGGACTGGCGCGACAACCGACTGCTGATATCTTCTGCTTCTTGCTTGGTTTTTAGCGTAAGCAGCACATCATTTCCTAACGCCACTTGTGCCACATACACGGCATTTTGTAGTAACGAATCGAGGGTGGTTTCAGGTTGGTTGTGGGTGATCTGAAAACGCTTTGCGGCTTTTGCAAATACCGCATCATTAAAGGCAAATGCCTGAATGCTTTTGACACTGCTTGGAAGGTGTTCCGCTACATCTTGCAAAGCCGTTGTCTGATTTGCCAATGGCGATAGGCGCGAGCTCCCATTTGACGGTAACACCCCGTAGGCACGTACATACACACCGTTGTCGTTTACGCTTGGTACAAAGGCGGTCCAGTTGCTCCATTCGTTCCACGGCATGGGGGAGGTCTCTGTAAAAAGCGTATTAAAAAACGGTGCACTATGTTGATGTACAAAAAAGGTATGCGCCTCTTTGGTGCTGTTATAAAGTTGCGTGAGGGTGCTATCTATGCTGTTGGGGGTGCTGCGTAGCCGAATGCTGCTTTCGATAAGCAATTTACTTGACGATTGCAGATGCAAGCTGTCCCACGTAGCGTAATAGGTG
>DLPY01000012.1 GCA_002478685.1 Flavobacteriaceae bacterium UBA7446 | reverse complement strand
TTTAGTTTTTTATATATCTCATACCTGGAACTGCTTTGTTTAGTTTTACATCTACTTTTACTGCCTCGTTGTTGTCATTAATAAACTTAATTATTTCATCAGAAGAAACATAAACAGTTGTTTTCCCTTTAGGTGCTAACTCAAATCCTTGAGTATACTCCCCGTTTTGTTTTTTTCACCTCTTATTTTTACTTCATAACTTGATGTATTCACCAATTCAGCTGAATAATTTTTTGAATTACTTTCACCTAAAATAAATGTTTCATTTGCTGGAATTGTTAACCCTGATTTAAATGAAGAACAACTTGAAATTATAAAAGCAAAGAGGAGTAGCAACTTTTTCATTGACGTTAAATTTTAATCAAAATTAAATTCTAAATACTTTTTTTAAAACTTGTACTTTAATTGTTTGCAACAATGTACATGAAAAGAGATGGGGTTAAATATGACAAAACATTATGAAAAAATCCTTTCAACAAAATAAATGTGGGGTTAAAATGGGGTTAAATCAAAAATCGGTATTTCTTAAATCCTTTGTTATACTCTGTTAATAGTGGGTTTTTGGGATTTTACTAAACGACCATAGCTATAAGTGTACATTTTTTTATTACCTGGAGCAATTTTCGAATCCAACTCCAACACCTCGCCATTATAGGCATTAGGGTTTTTTGTTTCTATCTCTTTAGCTTGACGCATTCACAATTATTAGCACGTAAAAGTACAAAATATCAATGGAATTGACATTTTGTCATGTGCTAATTTTTACTAATTAGGTGCCTTTGGCTTAAGAACGTCATTAAAATATGTGCTTAAAGTGGCATATGTTAATACTAAAAGTATTGGAAAATACACTGCATCAATGAGCACGTAAGTGGGTCCGGTACAAGCCATAATTAGCGCCCAACCCAGCCCGAAAATAAAACAACCAAAATGGCTGTCCTACTATATGCCATGGCCAAGGGTCTGTAATAGGATTCATACATCTAAAATTTATTCAAACATGCAAACACAAAATGAATAGAAATCCTAAAGAAGAGTACTTTTTAAGAGTCTAATATGGACCTAAAATAGCTCGTAAGCAAAAATTTAAATGCCTTCACAATTTTTACAAATCATAAATTCTTCTACTTTTGTTCCGAAAATTATATTAATGCCCAACAATTTAGTCATAGTAGAGTCTCCTGCAAAGGCCAAAACCATAGAAAGGTTTTTGGGAAAAAAATTCAAAGTTGTTTCTAGCTATGGACATATTTCAGATCTTCCTGCCAAAGAGTTAGGCGTTGATGTTGACGGTGATTTTAGGCCAAATTATATTGTTAACGATGACAAGAAAAAAGTAGTAAGAGAACTGAAGTCTCTTGCCAAAAAATCAGAAATAGTTTGGTTGGCCAGTGATGAAGATCGTGAGGGAGAAGCTATTGCATGGCATTTGGCAGAGCAGTTAGATTTAGACCAAAGCAATACAAAGCGGATTGTATTTCATGAGATTACCAAAAATGCTATTCAGCATGCCATTGCGCATCCACGCAGCATTAACCAACATTTGGTAGATGCGCAGCAGGCACGCAGGGTTTTAGACAGGCTAGTAGGGTATGAATTATCTCCCATTTTGTGGCGAAAGGTTAAGGGTGGATTATCTGCAGGGCGTGTACAATCTGTTTCCGTAAGAATTTTAGTAGAACGTGAGCGTGAGATTGAATCCTTTACGTCCAAAGCGTTTTTCAAAATTCGGGGAGAATTTATTACTAGCGAAGGAAAAGCAGTTAAAGCTACCACTGCCAAAACATTTGACACTGAAGCAGAAGCTCAGGCATTTTTGTCTGAGAATATCGATGCTGTTTTTTCGGTTTCTGCACTTGAAAAAAAACCTGCAAAAAAATCGCCAACGGCACCCTTTACAACATCAACCTTGCAGCAAGAAGCTTCCAGAAAATTGGGCTTCTCCGTGAGTCGTACGATGTCAAACGCCCAGCGTTTGTATGAAGCAGGGCACATTACCTATATGCGAACCGATAGTGTAAATCTTTCAAAACAAGCACTTAACGAGGCAAAAGAAGTTATTACCAAATCGTATGGCGCAGACTACGCCAAAACACGTGTGTTTAAAACCAAAAACAAAGGGGCGCAAGAAGCACACGAAGCTATTCGCCCAACCAATTTGAGTAAGATATGCGTTGATGCTACTTCTGATGAGCAACGATTGTATGATCTTATTTGGAAACGCACCATTGCTTCGCAAATGAGCAATGCCGAATTGGAGCGAACGACCGTACAAATCAGCGCCGACAAGCACGATGTTTTGTTTATGGCTCGCGGAGAGGTAATTACGTTTGAAGGGTTTTTAAAAGTTTATTTGGAGGGAAAAGATGAAGAAGAGGAAACAGCCGAAGGATTACTTCCAAAAATAACACAAGGCGATACGTTAAATGCCAAATCCATAACTGCAACGGAACGTTTTAGCCGTCCACCAGCCCGCTACACAGAGGCGTCTTTGGTAAAAAGGTTAGAAGAATTGGGAATTGGAAGACCTTCAACGTATGCACCGACTATCTCCACCATTGTCAATAGGAAATATGTAGAAAAAGGAACAGTTGAAGAAACAGAACGCAATTATCTAAAACTAACTCTCACGTTAGATAACGTGCAAAAACAAACGTTGACAGAACGTGTAGGTTCCGAAAAGGGAAAACTTGTCCCAACAGATGTAGGGATACTCGTTAATGACTTTTTGGTTGCCAATTTCCCACATATTGTTGATTATAACTTTACTGCCAAAGTAGAACAAGATTTTGACTCCATTGCCCTTGGTAAAGAAGATTGGAAAAGCATGATGAAATCATTTTATAATGATTTTCATCCTATAGTAGAGGATGTTCGTGAAAATGCGCAGCGTGAAATTGGTGAACGCATTTTGGGTGTAGACCCTAAGTCTGGGCGTCAGCTTAGTGTACGCCTCGGTAAATTTGGTCCTATGGCACAAATTGGTACCGTTGATGATGAAGAAAAACCTCTTTTTGCAAGCCTGCACCCCGATCAGCAGTTGGCAAAAATCTCATTTGAAGAAGCCTTAGATTTATTTAAACTCCCCATACAGTTGGGCGAATTCGGCTCCGAAATTGTGGAAGTAAATAACGGCCGCTATGGACCTTATGTGCGTCATGGAAAATCGTTTATTTCCATGCCAAAGGGAAAAAATCCACTTACAACCACTTTGGACGAAGCGGTGGCTCTTATAAAAGAAAAACGACTTGCAGATGCGCCGATTGCCACCTACGATGAATTACCCGTAACAAAAGGCGTTGGACGTTTTGGACCTTTTATCAAATGGAATGGCTGGTTTATTAATGTGTCAAAAAAGTATGATTTTGATGCCTTAACACCCGACGATATCGAAACACTCATTAAACATAAAAAGAAAAAAGAAGCTGAAAGGGTAGTTAAGCATTGGGAAGACGAAGGTGTTCGTATTGAGAAAGCACGTTGGGGTAGGCATAATCTAATTAAAGGCAAACAAAAAGTAGAGCTTTCCAAAGATGTAGATGTGTCAAAAATGACGCTTACTCAAGCCATGACACTAATTGAAAAGCAAAAACCTAAAAGAAAACGTACCAACAAGAAGTAAGTGGATTTTGAAATTTTAAGTCCGATTGACGATAAACTCCTAGCGCACAACTTGATGCTTCCAAATCAAGTTTTGGGTCGAAATTTGCGTATCCATTCCAAACAAGAGGGTTTACCCGATTTAAAAGACGTTAACATTGTTATCTTAACGCTTGAACCACGATTAATCAAAGACGAGCCTGTTCACTTTAGGTTTAGGCAACAGTTTTATCAATTATTTTCTGGGAATTGGGATTTTGTTTGCGCCGATTTGGGTGTTTTAAAAGCAGGGGAAAACCATGAAGACACTCTTTTCGCATTACAAATGCTTACGCAAGAAATGCATCAACGCAATATTTTAACCATAATTATTGGTGGAGAACAGGAAAACACACTTGGTCTATTCCGTGGATTGAGCGGTATGAACACTTACATTAACCTTACTTCAATTGATGCTCGGTTAGATTTTGGCACACCAGGAGTTTTGGTTTCGGACGAAAGCTACATGTCCAAAATTATTACTGAAAAACCGAATAACTTAAAGCAGTTTACCAACTTGGGTTATCAGAGTTATTACGTATCCCAAGAGGAATTGGACCTGATGCAGAAGCTGTTTTTTGATGCATATAGATTAGGAGAAATTAATGCAGATATTCATGAGTCTGAGCCTATTTTGCGTGACACTGACATATTATCTGTCGATTTTAATGTCATTAAGGCAAGCGAATTGGATTTTAGTAATGGTAACCCAAATGGTTTTAACGGGGCACAAATTTGCACCCTAATGCGATATGCTGGTTTAAGCGACAGGCTTAGTATATTAGGATTATTTGATATTCCATCTTCCCCTAGAGCAGATCAACTACTTGCCCAAATGGTTTGGTATGTTTTGGAGGGATATTGTCACCGAGTGAACGAATATCCCTTTTCTACTCACGGAGCCTGCACAAAACTTGTGGTGCCGCAAGAGCAAGAAACTATAACATTTTTTCGCAGTGAAAAAAGCCAGCGATGGTGGATAGAAGTTCCTAAAGAAGTAAAATATAATAATAAAGATGAAACTACGTTATTACCATGTGCTGAAAAAGACTATCGAATGGCGCAAAAAGGAGAAATTCCTAGCCGTTGGTGGAAGTCAGTACAACGAAGTATGCATTAAATTCCATATTTTTGATAAAATACTTTCATTAATATAAAGTAATAAATTTAAAATTTAGATGAAAAAGCTATTGCTTATCCTTCTTACAGCTTTAACCCTCATTGGTTGTGGTAAAGGAAATCAAGGCGAACTTGTTGGCGTAAAGCAAAAGAAGTTTTACGAAATTAAGCCTCACGGCATGGCACTTATCCCAGGAGGCTCATTTATTATGGGATCTTCGGATGAAGATATTATTGCAGCAAACGACAATGTTACACGTACAGCAACATTGCGTACGTTTTGGATGGATGAAACCGAGATTACAAATGCTGAATATCGTCAATTTGTAAATTGGGTTAAGGATTCAATCATCAGAACTGAGCTTGCAAAAGCAGCCTTGCTAAATGGCGGCTATTTTTCAGTATCGGAATTTCCTACATCTGACGATGAAATAGACTCCAATCCTATTTTGGGATATTTACCACTTTATGAGCCCGACGATTTGGAAGCAGGAAACGATGATGAAAAAAGCGGATATCAACAATATCTAGAAGAAAACTTTTCGGATTATGTTTCGAATTATTATGAAACTGAAAATCTTCCAGACGATCAATTTCATCATCACTTACCATTAAATAAAGACGTAGACATTATTAAAGAACGGGAAGATTACCCTGATTTGGAATACGCTAGAGTCTTTGAAGAAATCATTTATTTGCCAGAAAGTGAGTGGTTCAATGGTGAACCAGCATTAAATACTAAGCTCTTTAAATATCGATTTGCCAGCGTTGACATGAATCAAGCCGTTGCAAACCCAGATAGTGCACGATCTAGTTTTGCTCGTTACGAAGTTCACGAGGTATATCCTGATACTACTGTTTGGATTAAAGATTTTAAGTACAGTTACAATGAGCCCATGCATAACGACTATTTTTGGCATCGTGCCTATGCCAATTACCCTGTAGTGGGTATTAGTTGGCATCAAGCTCGAGCCTTTGCACATTGGCGTACCAAAATAAGAACCGACTATTTGCGTAGCAGAAAAAAACGCAAATCCACGACAAGTAGATTCAGATTGCCCACCGAAGTAGAGTGGGAGTATGCAGCACGAGGTGGTTTAGAATCTGCCATATACCCTTGGGGAGGCCCATATTTAACAGACGATAGAGGTTGCTTCATGGCAAACTTTAAGCCAAAGCGTGGAGATTATGCTGCAGATATGTCTTTGTATACCGTCGAGGCGGATTCATTTGAGCCCAACGATTATGGTCTTTACAATATGTCGGGGAATGTGTCAGAATGGACAAACTCTACCTATACCAAAGATACTTACGAATTTATGACAACAGTAAACCCAAATTATGATAACTTTAGTGATACTCAAAAAGTAACACGAGGCGGTTCATGGAAAGATGTGGCGTATTATTTGCGCGTTGCATCTCGAGATTACGAATACGCCGACAGTGCCCGGAGCTATATAGGTTTCCGCCTAGTACGCGATTATCTAGGTACGTTTGACGTTCAACAATAATAAATTAAAATGAAGAAAAACAAATTCCCCATTCCTGAAAATATTCTAGAACTGATGTTCGGAGCAGGTGCATCAGTTGTAATTATTGGTGCGTTATTAAAAATCACACACAGTGAATTTATATTTTCTGGCAACACTTGGCTTACTGCTGGCTTGGTAACAGAAGCAGTAATTTTTCTTATTGCTGGATTTAGAGGTTTTGTTACATTAAGAGAAAGTAATCTAACGGTTTCTGACGAAGATGTAACTGACTTATCTAGTGTAGTCCAAGAAGCACAAGCCTTGAAAATAGCATATCAAAATGCAACTTCACAACTTGAAGCACTTGGAACAAATCTTACCAATGCAGTTACTGCTACAGGTTCTTTAGAAGTACCCTCTGACTTGCCAGAAAACATGTCAAATTTAAACGTCAATGTTTCGCAAACAAACGAGGCATTATCACAGCTTTCACAAGCCTATTTGGCCACAAAAGATGCCGTAGCAGCAGAGCCCTCAGCTCATGCGCAAGTGGTTGATAATATGAATGCGCTTCAATCTGAACTTTCTACGCTAAAACAAACAATTGCTGACCTTAATGCCAAGTATTCAGATATTCTTGGCGCAATGAAAAACTAGTTATGGCTGGAGCAAAGCAGGATACCCGGCAAAAGATGATCAATATGATGTACTTGGTATTCATCGCCATGTTGGCGTTGAATATAAGTAAAGAAGTGTTGGCCACGCTGGGTTTAATAAATGACGATATTTCACAAGCAACCCAAGACTTGGTTGCGGATAGTGGTGAAAAATACACAACGTTTAGCAACAACGCCAACAATGAATATTACAGAGTTGCCGCTGAAAATATGCCTAAAATTCAAGAAGTAGCGGATGAATTTTATTCCTACATAGAAACGCTTAAGCAAAGTTTGATTGCAAGTGGTGAAAATAACTACCGCATGGCGCGTGAGGACAAGACCACTGGAGTTGTAGATACTATTGTGGATTATCAAATTATGGATAAGTCACAGTTTTTAGACGAATTATTTTTTTCTGGAGAGCAGTACACAGAAAAAGGACAGGAATTTATTCATAGATTTTCTTCTTTTCCTTCACAAATACAAACTGTTTTGGATGGTTTTATTGCTGCCGATTTAGAAAAAGATCCACCAACAGAAGAATTGCCTGAAGGTGAGTATGCCGATTTTGATTTTTCTTTTCTTTCAGATTTAAATCAACGTTTTGCGTATTCTGAAAATGTGCTTAACAGAGAAGGGAAGTACGTACAATATTTGAATTATCATTTTGAAGGGTTTCCATTAATTGCATCGCTTTCAAAACTTACAAAAACCCAATCTGATATTCGTTTTGTAGAAAATAAAATTCTTGAAAACGTAATAAGTACTATTAATGCGCATGAAGGCGGTTTGAACAAATACCAGACCCTGTTGGAATCTTCAAAGTCTTCCTACTATACCAATGAGCTAGTAGATGCATCTGTGGTAATGGGGAAAAAGGACTCAAACTTTAAACCAAGCCGTGTGGAGTTGTATTTAAATGATCGTTCACTGGTTTCAGGTCGTGATTTTAATATTGCTGCTGGAGGTGTTCAGCTTAACAAAAAGTTTTCTGCACCAGGTTCTTATAAACTTACAGGCAAGTTATTCTTTGAGCGCAATAATGAGGAGCAATCTGTTGACGTGGCGCAAGTGATTTCGGTAATTGACAAACCAAACGATGCCGTGATTTCGGCAGACCAAATGAAAGTGGTGTATCGTGGATTACCAAACGATTTATCAATTTCTATTCCAGGTATTCCAAATAACAAGCTGAGCGTTCGTGCAACCAATGGGAAGATACGCCGTAAAGGAAATAAGTTTTTAGCTATTCCTGATGGTGATAAAGTAGGGAAGAGCATGCGTATTTTTGTTTCGGGTGAAATAAATGGTGCTACCATTAATGCCCCCGGACAAGATTTTCGCATTAAGCCGCTTCCGGCAGCCTTAGGTTCCATTGATCTTGGCAGTAAATTGGGTAAATTCAATAGCGGTGAAATTATTCGCGAATACGTGCCTGCAGGAATGATTGCAGCTAAGTTCCCCGAAGATTTTGATTATAATCTTAATGTTACCGTTAAGAGTTTCAATATCAAAGTGGGAAGTCGTGCAGCGATTCCTATTAAGTCTAATCGTATTAAAGATTCCCGTGTCATCCGTTCTTATTTGGAGAATGCTTCAAAAGGGGATATTATTTTTATTTATAATATTGATGCGCAAGTGCGCACCGAAACTCAAGTGATTGACAATGTCAAAGTCACAGACTTTGCCTTAACTATTAAATGATGAAAGCGTATTTTATATTGGTTGTAATGTTTTTTGGATATGGCGTATTAAGCGCGCAAGTAAATGTACTTAACGCAAATCAACCTGATGAAATTGGAGTTTTATCCGACGAACAAAAAGATGCGCTAAGTGAGAACAAATACCTCGAGTATCCTTATGTTGATGATAAAGATATCATGTGGAGTAAGATTGTTTATGAAGAAATAGATTTATCTGAAAAGTTTAATCACCCGCTTTTTTTCCCAAAAGATGGGCTCTACAGTAGTGAAAGAAGATCGTTGTGGCGTACCATCCGTGAAGCCATTCTCTCTGGTGAAGTTGAAAATATTTACAACGATGCAAACCCAAACTTTACGGAAAAGTTTGACAAAGACACCTATGTAAGACGGCTTGAAAATCGGGAAGGACCAGAGCCAGTCCCCTTAAAGTCAATGGATATTGTTTCTTATAAAATCAAAGGAATTTGGTACGTTGATAAACGCATTGGTGAAATGCGCTATCGCTTGTTAGGAATTATGCCAAGAGGCAAAGACATGAACAACCTTGAAAATGATGAGGCTGTTGATTTGTTTTGGCTTTGGTTTAAAGATTTACGTCCTATTTTACATAAACAACTTGTTTTTGATAACAGAAATAACGCTAGTCGTATAACATTTGACCAGTTGCTCACTTCAAGACGTTTTACATCACGAATCTATGCGATTGACAATGTTTTCAATGATCGTGCTGTTGATCAGTACGTGGATGATCCATTTATGCAGTTGATAGAGTCCGAGCGTTTGAAGAGTGTTATTCGGGATTTTGAGCAAGACCTTTGGGCAAACTAAAATTTCAAACCCACTTTTGTGGGTTTTTTTATGCAACGCGATGTGCTTATTGTAGGTTTTGGACTTGCCGGTTGGGCACTTACTGAAGCATTATCAAAACAGGGTATTTCTTTTGTTGTCTTCGACCCATTAAAAAGATCAAGCTCTAGTGTGGCTACCGGCATTTACAACCCAGTTGTTTTAAAACGGTTTACAGCGGTTTCTCACGCCCAAGAACTAATGGATTTCTCCATTCCTTATTATGCAAACATAGCAAATGGTGATTTTCAGCATCCTATGTCCATATATCGTGTGTTTTCCAAAGCCGCTGAACAAAACAATTGGATGGAGGCTTTAGATAGGCCTGGCTTAGGTCCTTATTTAGCCAGCGACATACACAACATTTATAATAATATCGCTGCACCTCATGGCTTTGGAGAAGTATTGCATACGGGAAGAATAGACACCAATGGACTTTTAACGCATGCCCGCAAAAAACTCACACAAAACGATTCCTTTGTTCAAGAACAATTTGATTACGATACTTTAAAAATTGCAAATGAAGGGGTTGTTTATAAGCAATGGAGTGCTAGACATATTGTTTTTGCTGAAGGCGTTGGTATCAAGCACAACCCTTGGTTTGCCACACTTCCGATTGTTTCCAACAAGGGAGAATGGATAGAGGTCCTATGTAATGGGCTAGAACTGTCACAGATAATTAAGGGAAGTGTCTTTATTGTGCCACTGGGGGATGACAGGTATCGCGTAGGGGCTACCTATTCACGTACTTTTGAAAGTCCTGCGCCCACAGCTGAAAACAAAGCCTGGTTAATGGATCAGTTTAAAAAATATGTTAACCTGCCTTTTGAAGTGCTTTTTCATGGTGCTGGATTACGCCCAACAGTTCCAGACCGACGCCCGATTGTAGGTAGACACCCTAAATTCCCTTTTTTAAGCTGTATAAATGGATTGGGTTCACGTGGGGTGTTGTGGGCACCATTTCTTGCAGACCTTTTGGTTAAGCATCTTTATGCTAACACTTTTTTACCAGATGAACTTAAGATAAGACGTTTTATGGGGCTATAAAAAGTGACACATTATCAATAAAACGTGTCTTTTTAACCAGAAATTGTTTATTAATACATCTTGGATTTATTTTTTTCTTCAAAGAAACATTTTTAAAATTGAACGTAAAATACACATTATAAGTAAGTTACATTTATATTTAAAGTAATTACAATATAATTCTAATTTTGGTTTCATTAAATTTTAGAATATGTGAATAAAACGTGTATTTTTATGTCACTTACAGGTTAGATATGCACTTTTTTTATTAACTTTATAGAAATTAAATAATTATGTCTTACTCATTTCAAAACAGTAAAGGTAAAACGTATTACCTGCACACTAAAGATGTTACACTAAAAGGGGGAAGAAACCAAACGATTTATTACTTCGCTAAAGATCAGCGCGACAATGCTTGCGATTTACCAGCTGGAAAAAAAGTAGTAGAAAACGAACGTACTGGACTTCCTTTTGTAAAGTCTGCTTAATTTCAGTTAAGCATTTCGTTAAAAATTAAACCCTGCCGATTGGTGGGGTTTTTAGATTGTTTCTATGAAAATTAATTCAATTGTATCACTTATTGTATCATATGCCTCTTTTGTTTACACACAGTGTTCAGAAAATAAAATTATCAATTATACTGACGGCAGTGTTGGTAATTACTTAGGTTGTTTAGATGACTACGAAAATTTTCAGGGTAACGGAACATTAACAAATGATACTTATGTTAAAAGCGGCTTTTGGAAGCAGGGTAAGCTTAATGGAGAAGGCACTTTAACCTTACTTTCTGATGGTGCTGTTTTTCAGGGTGACTGGCAAAATGATGAATTAGTTAGTGGATTATATACAGTCCAAACAGAAAGGTTTAAGTTAAATTATTTTGGGCAATTTAGAAATTTAAAATTTCATGGCACAGGCAAACGTATTTTCACAACTTCTTCATATACAGAAATTCAAGAGGGAGATTTTTTCAACGATATTTTATTTAATGGGATTGAAATCACAACCTATGATACAGGTTTGATAATTACAAATAATGTAGAAAAGGGTGATGTTGTTTTATCTAAGCGTAATGATCGAAACTATTTTGATCCAAACAAGATTATTGGTGACGTAGCATCGTCAAAAGTCTTATTAGATGTTGAAGGAGACCAAAATGAAGGAAAAACTTTTTTTGTCAATATGAATATTGATGCATTTGAAGCAAAATGGGTCTTTGATTCTGGTGCCCAATTAACATCAATTGGCAAAAGAATGTTTGAAAGACTTAAACAAGAGGGAGTGACTTTTAAAGACCTGAAGTTAAATATAAAAACATTTGGCGTTGGAGGTGTGTCAAATGGCAATTTGGTGATTATAGAAAACATCAGGGTTGGTGACTACCTAATTAAAGACTTTATATTCAAAGTGAACCTAGAAAACAACTTCTCATTACTTGGTATGGATTTTATGGATATGTTTTCAAACGTCATATGGAATAAACGTGATAGTTCTTTAACACTCTATAAATAAGCACATCAATTTTGACAACGCCAGCATCCAAAGCTGCTGTTAAATATAGAATCAAACGTGTATGTTAGTGTGATTTCATGCACACCGTGCGTTCCCATCAATCCACTTAAGTTAACATCATAGGAGTATCCCACTTTTATAGAGTCCCATGCAAATCCAGTTGTTAGGTTTATTGAGTTTAGAGTATGTGATTGGTCGTCATACTTAACAGGACTTGTGGCTAGTATAGCCCCCATGGTTAACCCGCTTTCTAGTTCAACTTCTGCACCAAAATCCATCCGTTTGTAAACGCCTTGATTCATAAAGTTAACTAAAAACCGTAATTGCGCTTGTTCCCAAGTGTGGGATATATTAT
>DLPY01000033.1 GCA_002478685.1 Flavobacteriaceae bacterium UBA7446 | reverse complement strand
CAATGTTAGAAAGGTTAAATCCAGCTCGCCATATTCCTGAAAAATTAGAATAGGGCACCTCAAAAGACTCGTAAAAACCAGAAATTCCTATAGCTACTGTATTTGCTGCTACACTCTCATTTGTTCCTGTTTGAAGTTTTAAATCAGAGCTCAAGAATGATCCTTGAATTGCCATTGAAAAGTTATCACTCAGTTTCAACGCATAAGAAGCGTCTAAAGCAAATTCATTTGGTCGTTCAATTAGTGGATTGATAAAATCTGCAGGGGTTTCTCCTATTTCAATTTCTCCCAAACTGAAATAACGCAACCCAACAGCCCATGAAGCGCGGTCATCAATAGCGCGATAATACGTGAGGTCTGCAAGGAATATATCGTTCACTAATTTACTCAAATAGGGTGTGTAGCTTATAGCTGCGCCTGTTTCATTAGAAGCAAAGGCATACTTTGCCGGGTTCCAATGATTGGAAAAGGCGTCTGCTGATGTGGCAACACCCTGATCACCTAAAGATGCCGAACGTGCATCGGGAGAAATATGTAAAAAAGGGACTCCTGTAGTAACTACACGATTTTGGGCATTTGTAAGTTGAAAAAATCCTACTAAAAGTAATAAAGTGGTAAATTGTTTCATATCAATCAATAATGAGTTTAGCCGAATGGGTATCGGTTGTTTGTGATAACGTAGAAATAAGCTCAATCGTGTACAAATATGTTCCTTTATTTAATTTTTGTCCACTATACGAAGTAGCATTCCAGTGTAAACTATCCAACAAATACCCAGAAGAAAACACCTTTTGGTTGCTGTGCCAGACGCGTTTACCATCTGTGGTAAAGATATATAAATTCGCTTCTAAAAGCTCACGTGGGCGGTTGTGTTGCACAAAAAATGTTGTTTGATTTGTAACAGGATTTGGGGAGTTGTAAACACGTTCTATCTGTAAACTACTACTATCCTTGACCCAAAATGTGATTGTTTTTGAAGTTGGATTGTTGTGTGTATCCCATGCCCGAATGGTAAGCGTATGCAGCCCTATTGATAAATTGTTCAATGGATAGGTAATTGTTCCTAAAGAAAAATTGTCTAGAGAAGCAGAATAAAATGCATTCAGCAAAAACGGGCTAGTTTGGTTATTGTCCAAAACCGCAGTAATATCGTGTCCAATACCACCGGAAGTGTTGATTCCATTTTCATCTGCCAAGTCAATAATTAGTGTTGGACTACCAAAAACATAGTCGCCATCAACAAAATTTCTGTTGTTTAAAAAAACATCTATCTCAGGGCCTTGGTTGTCTTCGGGAGCTGAGGTATCTAGCCCCCCTATAGAAAATTTGTCAGAGTACCCACCTAAAGATTCACTTTTGTCTTCATTAAAGGCAATCAACGTAATTCGGGCTTCTCCGAGTTTTAAATCAATATCTTTTGGCACGACAAAAGTGGATGTAAATTTTCCTTCTTTAACAGAAGATAGCCCCTGAAAAATTTGTTTTCCAATGACTTCAAATTCAAATGGATTTAAATTGTAATTAGGATTACCATCATTATTTAACACGTTGCGCATTTCATACTTATCAAACACCTGAAGCGTTACTTCACCGTTAAAGTCCTTTTTTATCTCTCCACTTGAATTAGCAAGAACTCCACTAAGTGTGATTTTTTCCAAGGCATTCATCGTTTTTTGATCATCTGAAGCCGTTTCAATCGGAACACCATTAATTTGTGTAATGTTTACTTCAGGCTTTGGGGTATTCAATTTTAAAGCAGGATCACCAATGTAAAAAATGATTCGCTTTTGGTTTGAATTCAGAAATTCGCTTTTAGCTTTTCGCAATGCTTCGGCAATACTAATTGCTTCTTCTCCATTTGTAGGAAATAAATATTTTGTGATTAGTTTATTGAATGCTATTCCTTCATTTACATAGATTTGACGTGTAGTAGAAATAAGCCCCAATGCTCCTCCAGTTGAGTTTTGATAAAGTAGCTCCCCTGCTGTTTGCCTATCGTGATTGTCAAAACGTGTAAATTCACATGTTACAACAATAAAGAGCGGATATTTACCAGGGTGAAAAAGGCTTTGAGCCATTTTTTTGTCCATCAAGAATTCACTTGCTAATCCATCCTCTCCACCATGTCCAAAATACTGAACAGCTAAGGTTCCTTGTGATAAACGGCTTTCTAATGCTAATTCTACATCTGGATAGCTATCCCCCCCTGCAGATGCTTCTTGTTTGTATGAATCGGCAAGCAGCTTCGTAATATTTAAGAATTGATTTTGTCTAGAAAGATTATCTCCAACTTTATTTAACTCAATTTGTAAACTATAATCGTTTTTAACATTTTTAGAATAATCTGCATCATCGGATAAAATGGTGTAGCTATTATTCCAACTGCCCTTATTTTGAGTAGCCTCATATGCTATCACTTTATCCACCGCAACAGTTGCTTGCGTTTTGTTTGAAAACACCATGCGACCAACCGCCAAATCCATTTCATCCCCTGAAAGTAGATACCCCTCTCCAGCATCCATCATGGTAAAAAAATCATCAGACATAAAGGAATTTGCAAGCGAAAAACTATCTAGTGCATGAAAAGTAGGTACAACCAAATCGTTAGTGCGATAGCGTTTTTGGTAATCATAACTTGTATCGCCAAACAAACACAAATACTTAAGTTTCTTACCCTGCGAATGGTAGAGGTACCGCACAAAATTCCGAATAGCAGCAATATCTTGCTGCCCCGTGGAAAAGGCTTCATAAATCTCTTCAAGAGTAACTAATTTGGCTTGTAGCCCTCGATTTTCTATTCGGTGTTCAACCAATCGCGCTGCCTCCTCTTTATACGTTTCTGAGGTAATAAGCAAGTAGGTTGTTGGTGGTAGGTCTTTAATTTGACTTAAGAAGGAAGTGGGTGAAAATCTCCGATTATTTCGCCTAGATGTAGGCGTTTTGAAATCCGAAGTCAAAAAGAATGTAGCATCTCCATCCACCAAAACATCTACACCAAATGTTGTTGCATCTTCAGTAGGCGTATGCACTACATCATCATTTAATTCCCAAAGGGTAGTTTCTGGAGTTGCGTTGGAAATGGCTAATTCTTGTGCAGGATTCGAAGGATCAAGGGTAAATAGAAAATTTGCATCTACTCCCAGAAGTTTTCTATTGTATTGTGCCAAAATAAAATCCATGTATCCGATTGAAGCAAAATCGCCATTTGCGTCATACGAAAGTTCAGCAGCAACCTCATTTGTAGCATTTAGTTGAAGCTGTATCGTTCCTGAAATACCATTAAATCGCGTGGAAGGCTCTCTTGCAACGGTAGTTCCCTCAGAAATTCCAAGTGTAACCGATTTTGATGCGGAACCCGAGTTAAAGGAAAAGGAAGTAGTTGTATTTGCTGCAGCAGCTATACGAGCAACTACATCAATCATTGTTCCTAATGCAACATTTGGCGTTGGTATGGTATAGGTTTCATTTTGCTCATCGGAAAAACGTTCACCAAACCAACGGCGACCAAGTGAACCAATATTGTAATTATCTTCTTCAATTGCCGTTTGATAAATACCTGAATGTAATGCATTGGGCGAAACCACTTCGTTGCCCTTTTGAACCAAAACACGCTTACCACGAGAGGTACCGTATGTGATATAATAGGCTGCAGTTTTATGATACAGGTTTGTAAAGGTTTGGCTTTCCGTATTCCAAGTATCGCCTGCATAACCCATAAACAAAACGTAGTCAGAATCATCAAAAGAACCATCTTCCTCGCCCACTACCCAAATGGCGTTTTCGTGTAGAGTTTCAACTTCAGTAGCATTTTTTAGCGGGAGCATTTGTCCGCCCCTACCAAATATGCGAAGTGTTTTAGGGTCAATATTATCCACAGGAATACCTAATTGCTTTAAAAAAAATTTAGTGATTTTTTGCACACCCGTTTCCTCAACAGAAAAACGATGCCACGAAGTGATGCTACTGTCCAAAAAAGGGTGCGAAATAACCGTTTGAGCGAACATACCGTTGCAAAAAAAGCTGAAAATAAGCACAAAAAATTTTAAGTATTTTGTTGACATACAAAAAGATAACGTTGATAAGATGTCATTCGTATTTGGGTTTGGATATACTATTTTCGTTTCGGCTGCGTTAAGTAAGTATCAATTCAGATGATTTATTCGTATATTGCACTATTGTTATGATTCGAAACTTACAAATGAACACATACACAAATCTACTCATTTCTCTTATATTTATTGCATTACTTTCAAGTTGTGGCTCGGGCAATCGCCGATCTAATGTGTCGCAAGGTACTGGGTTAGAGATAAATTCAAATCGCGGGGGCTTTCAATACAAAACGAATTACAAAGGACAGGAGGCTGGTCCTGGGTTAGTCTTTATCCCTGGCGGAACCTTTATTAAAGGTAGAGTACAAGACGATGTCATGCGCGATTGGAACAATTCTCCTGTTCGAGTAGAAGTCCGCTCGTTTTTTATAGACGAAACCGAAGTTACCAATCTAATGTATATTGAATATCTTGATTGGTTGGAACGTGTTTATAAAAAGTCTGGTGGCAATTACCGCAACGTTTATTTGGCCGCTATTCCAGATACCATGGTTTGGCGAAGTCCATTGGGTTTTAATGAGGATATGGTAAATAATTATTTGCGCCATCCTGCATTTAAAGATTATCCAGTAGTAGGGGTCACATGGCAGCAAGCCACAAACTATGCCAAATGGCGTACTGAGCGAGTAAATGAACGACTTTTGGAGCGGGAAGGATATATTGAAAAAGGTGTTAGCCTTCAAATTGACAGTATTGCACCTGGAAGCGAGTTTAACACACAAACATATTTGCAAGCGCCAGATCAAGTATATGGTGGTGCTTTTGCCGACAAAGCAGGACGAAATGCACAACCTAGTGGCAGGGATGCGGATTCCACAGCATTGGATTTTGTGAAACGTAAAGATGGGTTGCTTTTACCTGAATATCGTCTCCCAACGGAAGCCGAATGGGAATATGCAGCTCTAGGATTGTCTGAACTTCGTGAGTATAACAGTTACCGAGGCAAAAAGAAATATCCTTGGTCTGGCTCATCTACAAGATCAGAGCAACGTAAAAATGAAGGTGATCAGTTAGCAAATTTCAAACAAGGTAAAGGGGATTATAGTGGTGTTTCAGGCTGGTCGTCCGACAATGCAGATATCACAGCACCTGTTCGCGGTTTCCCTCCAAACGATTACGGACTTTACGGCATGGCTGGAAATGTTGCCGAATGGGTTGCTGACGTATATAGGCCTATTATAGATAACGATGTTTCAGATATGAGTTATTACAGAGGTAATCTCTACTCCAAACCTGCTATTGGCCCCGAGGGAAAAACTATTGTTGTAACAGACATTGAGCTAGATACCATGCCAAACAACAAACTTTATGTTAAGGCACTTCCAGGAGAAGTTAAATTCATAGATATTGATTCAACTGACTCGCAATTAAGGCCTAACTTCAACCGAGCATACAACAGTGACTTTATGGATGGTGACAATCAATCAAATCCATCCCAAGCAAACATGTATAAGTTTGCAGTTGATGATGAAGGCAGTGTTATTTCAGATAAAGAAAATGTAAAGTCCCTGATTTCCGATCAAACGCGTGTAGTCAAAGGAGGTTCTTGGAAAGACCGTTCTTACTGGTTAGATCCTGCACAAAGACGCTATTTACCTGAGTTTATGGCTGCTGATTTTATTGGGTTCCGTTGCGCCATGTCATATCTTGGCGAGAGCAAAACGAAGAAGCGTCCGCGCGACTAAGTTCATGACTTCGCTAAAAGAAGTATATCAACTATTTTTGAAATCTTCGGGGGTTCAAACCGATAGCAGGAAAGTAAATTCCAACGAACTTTTTTTTGCCCTCAATGGCCCTAACTTTAATGCAAATGCATTTGCACATCAAGCCATTGAAAAAGGAGCAATAGCTGCCGTAGTTGATGATAAAACGGTAGCTGAGGCAAACCAAAATTGTTTTCTGGTAGACGATGTGTTAGAAACCCTCCAATTTCTCGCCCAACACCACAGGAAACAATTCAATATTCCACTAATTGCACTGACAGGAAGCAATGGCAAAACCACAACCAAAGCGCTCATACAGGCTGTGTTAAACTCCTCATTTGAAGTTTTGGCTACAGAAGGTAATTTTAATAATTATATAGGCGTTCCCCTCACATTGTTGCAATTGACCAGAAAACACACCCATGCGATTGTAGAAATGGGGGCTAATCATATTGGAGAAATTGACTTTCTATGCAGTATAGCCGAGCCTACGCATGGTCTTATTACCAATGTCGGCAAAGCGCACCTCGAAGGGTTTGGCTCTGAAGAAGGTGTGCTTCAAGGCAAAACAGAGCTTTATGGTTTTATAAAAAAAAATAACGGGCTTATTTTCGTCAATGAAGAGGACGATAAACTAATTAATGCACTAGGCGATGTAGCATACATCTCTTATAACCCATCCGAATTTACAATAGTCCATGACCAACCTACGCTTAAACTAACATGCCAAAATATTGAAATTCCAACACAGCTTGTAGGCACCTATAACAAACCAAATATTGCATCGGCTTTATGCATTGGAGCAAATTTTGGTATTCCGCTAGCAAAAGCTGCTAAAGCCATAAGTAATTATACTCCTAACAACAGTCGTTCCCAGCTGGTGATACAAAATGGAAAAACGTTAACTTTTGATGCATACAATGCCAATCCTAGTAGCATGAAAGCAGCCATTACAGCCTTTAGCAAAAGAAATGGAAAAAAAGCAGTGATACTGGGTCATATGGCAGAGCTAGGAGCTTACGAATCTGATGAACACAAAGAGCTAGTTGATTTGGTTGAAAACCACGGTTTTGATGAGTGCTATTGGGTGGGCAAGCCGTATAAGTCAATCGTATTAAAAAATTACTTTGCATCTGTATCTGAACTCAATATGTTTTTAAAAAACAATCCTATAGAGGCTAATCAGGTACTCATAAAAGGGTCTCGAAGTGCTACGCTAGAAGAAGTCTTAAATATTTTGTGAAATCACATTTATTTGCTCAAACAAAAAGCAACTTACTATTCTCCAAGAAGGGTAATAAAAATTTTTCTTGACCCAGCATGATTACGATGCTCACACAAATAAATACCTTGCCAAATACCCATTTGGGGTTCACCATCTGAGACGGGGAAACTCACAGAAGAACCCAAAATACTGCTTTTAATATGTGAGGTCATGTCATCAGGTCCCTCAAGTGTATGGGTGAAATGCGGATCATTTTCTGAAACCATCTTGTTAAAGTGTGTTTCAAAATCTACCCTAACGCTAGGATCTGCATTTTCGTTGATAGTCAGACTTGCAGAAGTGTGCTTGATAAACACATGAACGATACCACTTTTTTGGGGTATTTCATTTAAAACATATGAGGTGATTAAATGAAACCCTCTGGGAAAAGGCGGAAGGCTTATTTCTTTTTGATAAATCATTCTATGTGGGTCATATTGGATTCGAACCAATGACTTCCGCCCTGTCAAGGCGACACTCTGAACCAACTGAGTTAATGACCCGCAAGCGCAAAAGTAACTAAATTCAATGTATTGCGTAAGTTTGCATCAAAAGCGCTATGATACATTATTCACGTACCGATATTGACCAAATGGATAAAATCTTTCGGTTAAATCTAATCAACAGTTGTACAGGCTTTAAATCAGCAAATTTATTGGGAACAAAATCGCTTAATGGCGTAAGCAATGTGGCTGTTTTTAGCAGTATTACGCATCTTGGAAGCAATCCGCCATTGATTGGCTTTATTTTGCGCCCAACCACCGTGCCTAGAGATACTTATCGTAATATTAAAGATAGTGGCGTGTTTACGGTAAACCACATCTACAGCGATATCATTGAAGATGCGCATCATACCTCCGCAAAATATCCCGAAGAAATTTCAGAATTTACCAAAACAGATTTAGAAGAAGAATTCCTTAGAAACTTTCCAGCACCATTTGTAAAAGGCGCAAAAATCCGTTTGGGGTGTAAGTTTTTGAACGAATATGAAATTAAGGAAAATGACACCTTACTTTTGGTAAGTGCCATTGAGCACGTCTTCATTGCAGACCAAGAAATACAACAAGAAGACGGGTGGTTAAACCTTGAGAACGCCAATACGGTAACCATAAACGGCTTGGATGGATATGCCACAACAAGCCTAATAGAACGTTATGCATACGCAAGACCCAAGAAATCATGAATTTTTTAGATCCAAATTTAGAAGCATATGTAGCAAAACATTCGGAACAAGAACCCGAATTGCTGCAAAAGCTAGCTCGAGAAACCCACCTTAAGGTATTACAGCCTCGAATGTTAAGTGGTGCTTACCAAGGTCGTTTATTATCATTATTATCAAAATTAACATCACCCAAACGCATTTTGGAAATTGGCACCTATACAGGATATTCGGCACTATGTCTGGCAGAAGGCTTACAATCGGGCGGTCAAATTGATACCATTGACAAAGACGAGGAACTTACCGACATGCAGCGAAGATATTTTGATGCCTCAATTTTTGGAAAACACATCGTTCAGCATTTGGGAAATGCCGCCGAAATTATACCTGCAATTGAAGGAACTTTTGACTTTGTATTTATCGATGCTGATAAAGAACAGTATCCGCTTTACTTTGATTTGATTGTAAATCGAGTAAGTTCAGGGGGGTTGATTATTGCTGATAATGTATTGTGGTCTGGGAAAGTCATGGATGCTGCCATCGACGAGGCTACGCAATCGCTTCAGGTTTTCAACAGCAAAGTAGCCAAGGATAGCCGCGTCGAAACGGTAATACTTCCTGTTCGGGATGGGTTAACGCTCTTGCGTAAAATTTAGCGCTTACGCTTGACTGTACCTGTAATTTCGTGGAGTTCTTTTTTGATGTCATTCACTTCCTTTTGTAGCTCTTTGGTGTCTAAACCCTGAGCTTCTGCAGATTTTTCAATTTCTTCACGAAAATCTCGACTGGCCGTTTTTACCTGCTGAATCCCTTTGGCAAGCGTACGCGCTATGTCTGGAATACGATTGGCGCCAAAGACCAAAAGCACAACCATAAACACAAAAACCAACTCGGCCCCGCTAATAAAAAATATCATATGACAAAGATACAAGAAACAAAAAAGCCAACCTTACAGTTGGCAGTTCGTTTACTATTGTTGTTTTTTGAATTTTTCAAAGTCGTTTTCCTCAAGCACTTTAGGCCAATTATTGTTATCCTTGTTAATGTCTGCCGTAGCGTTATCAGGGTCAACTAAAACCCCCACAAGCTCTTTGTCAGTGGCAATATACTTGCTGATGGATTTATCGTTTTTACGCCATACTTGCGCCGGATAGGTTTTGCGCTCTTTTGTTCCGTCTGCATAGCTGTACTCCACAATTAGCGGCATTGGGATTCCACCGGGCTTTTCAAAAACTACTTCGTAAAACTTTTTATTTTCCTTGCGATTTTTAAGTTCGTTAGGCGTCAAGTTTTCCAAACTACGTTGGTAATACAGCGAAAAATAGCGTTTTTCATTTCCCAATTTTTTAATGTCTTTTACTTCCGTGACACCTATATCCACCACATCAGTAGTAAAAAACCAGCCGCGCCAAAACCAATCCAAATCAAATGCCGAGGCGTCTTCCATAGTACGGAAGAAATCTTCCGGTGTTGGATGTTTAAACATCCAACGCTGCGAGAAGGTTTTAAACGCATGGTCAAACAATTCACGACCCATAACGGTTTCGCGTAAAATATTCAACGCCGTTGCGGGTTTGCTATAGGCATTTGGACCTAATTGATATACATTTTCCGGATTTGACATTATTGGAGCAATAAAATCTTGATCACCTGCCATGTAACGCACAATATTTTGCGGATCCATGTCGTCTGACGGATAATGGTCTAATCCCGGAATTGCATCAGGGTGGGTTTTTCCAAAATCTTGCTCTGCAATAATTTGTACAAAGCTATTCAACCCTTCATCCATCCAGCCCCATTGACGCTCGTCTGAATTTACAATCATTGGGAAAAAGTTGTGCCCAATTTCATGGATAATAACGCCTATCATACCAAACTTGGTGCGGTCACTATAGTAACCGCTTTCATCAGGTCGTCCAAAATTGAAACAAATCATGGGATATTCCATACCAACATCATCTGCGTGTACCGAAACCGCTTTATGATAGGGGTAGTCAAATGTCATGCGGGAGTATGACTTTAAGGCACTTGCAACCGTTTTGGTAGACCATTGTTCCCAAAGCGGATTTCCTTCTTTAGGATATGCAGAAACTGCCATTACGTCCTTGCCATTAATATCCACATTCATCATGTCTAAAATAAATTTCCTCGATGATGCAAAGGCAAAATCACGCACATTTTTTGCAGTAAAATGCCATGTTTTTGTTCCCGTTGGAATGCTTTTTTCGTTGGCTTCGGCTTCTTCTTGTGTTACGACAAACACTGGCTCATCATACGACTTTTTGGCTTCTCTAAAGCGCTTCATCATGGTGGATGAATACACTTCTTTTCGATTTTCTAACACACCTGTTGCCTCTACAATGTGATCGTTTGGAACAGTAATTTTTACATCATAGTCTCCGAAAGGAAGTGCAAACTCCCCATTACCCCAAAACTGTTGATTTTGCCACCCTTCTACGTCGTTATACACTGCCATACGAGGGAAAAACTGCGCAATGAAATAGGCGTAATTATCATCTTTCACAAAATACTCATAGCCAGAGCGTGCATCCCAAAATTGACGGTTTGGGATATTGTAATGCCACTTTAATCGAAATGACATTGCCGTTCCAGACGCCAAGGGTGTCGGTAAGTCAATGCGCATCATGGTTTGGTGAACTGTGTAGGGTAAATCTACACCATCGGTAGTTTGCAATAAATCGATTTTAAATCCGCCGTCAAACTTCTCGTTGAGCAAAAACTCGTTTACAAAACCAGGTGCAACTGAGCGTTGTGTACCGTAATAATCATTTCCATTATTGAGTCTATCAAAAGATTGTCCATCGCGCGCGCGTACATTCTGATCTAATTGCACCCACAAATACGTCAGCGTCTCAGGCGAGTTGTTGGTGTATGTAACAACTTGATCCCCAAAAAGTTGTTGGGTTTCATCGTTGAGCACAAGCTCCATCACATAGTCTGCCTGTTGTTGGTAGTACTCCGGGCCTGGCGCACCCGAGGCAGTACGGTACACATTGGGTGTGGCAAGCTCGTTGTAAAGTTGTCTAAACTTGTTTTGGTTAGTATGCCCTTGTGGTTTAGATTCTTGCGCAAATGACGTCAAAAAAACAAAACTAAAAAGCGTGGTAATAAATTGTGAGTACTTCATGTTCATCAGATTTTGGTTAAATATATGAGTTTGTAGGAAACTCAGAAATTAAATTGAGCGAAACTTCGTTCTTTAGTATGTAAAAAACTTTTTTTATAATTTAATGTTGTGAGAGTTACAATGTTTTTTTGGTCTGGAAAAGCGTCAAATAAAAAGACATTCGACCACTCCAAAATATCCATTTCAGGGATATTGTCAAAAGAGGCGTACACATGTGTTTGATCCTGTTTGTATTCCCAACCCACAAAGGAAAATGATGCAATTTCTTCAAGACCATGAACCACAAAATGATCTTTAAAGTAGTTGGAAATAAGTTGTTCTGTTGCTTCAGCAGCTTGGGTATCGGGGTCTAGAGAAATCTCTTCGCTAGAATAGTGTGACAAAGCCCTTGAAAAATCATCGGTAAAGACCCGTACCACAAGCTGTAATTGCTGCTTTTCAGGTTTGTAATACATATCCGTAGTACTCACGTAATATTTATGGGGCACAAATGCCAAGAGTGGTATAAGTAGTAAAACCCATAGTGAACGCATTAGTTTTTTCTGTTGAATTTTTCACCCGCCTTTACCAGAAAATCCATGATTTCAAAATCCGATTTTTCCCCCAACAACTCTTTGGTTTTAATTTCGCCATCGCAAAACAACAAAAACAATCCAATTTTATCTTTTTCTATATTTAATTGTTCGGTAAAAAACGTATCATCATAAAGTTGGCGAATAACTTCGCTAGGCTGGAGGCTGTACACTTTTTCATCTGGTTTTCCTTTGTCAACCAAACGATATAGCGCCTTAAAAACATTCACAAAATTCAAGCCGTTATAGAGGTGTCCTTGGCGCATAAGCGTATTTTCCACTCGTGTAGAGCGATCACGTTCGTAATCAAATTCTTTAAACTCTTCAGAACGTAAGTCCAAAAACTTTTGATGCTGTTCAGGGGTTACCACCACCTCATCGAGCTCAGTTACTTTTTCATTTACGTCAATGACAAGACGTCCGCGCTGTAAGATTTCTTTGGTGATTTTTACCATACGAATTTGGTATTGAAGCGATGTAAACACCAATTCGTCATCTATTTTTACCTCAATAGCAAACTCGCCATTATCGTCAGAAATTGTGGCTTTTTGGGTAGTAGTATTCACCACGTTGGCGGTCACCACATTTGTATTTTGGTATAAAATTTTACCCCTAAGCCAAGTGCGATAATCAGACTGCGCCATAGCCAAAGGAGCAAATAAAAGGTAAATGAGGATATGTCTCATAAAAACTAAATTGGGTTGGCTATGAGCGGGAGACCGGGTTCGAACCGGCGACATTCAGCGTGGAAAGCTGACGCTCTACCAACTGAGCTACTCCCGCATCTATACAAATATACAGGTTTATTATAAACGCTTCACGAAGTGAAAGCCCAAATGGGCAAAACCTTCGCGGGTATACAGTCGATGTGAGGCAATATTTTCTTTATAGGCGTTTAGTTCTAGTGCTTCATAGCCTTCGGATTTTAGTTTTTCGCCTATCCAATGCATAAACTGCGTTCCCAGTCCTTTTCCTTGTTGTTCAGGAATAATATAGAAGTGGTCTAACTCGCAACTTTTCCCCGAGTAATGCCGTGTTTGATACCACAATCCGCAAAGACCAATGAGCTTATTACCATCATAAAACCCAACACAATCGTACTCGTGTTGAAACATGCCGATAAAACGTTGCTTATGCACTTCGTCTGCATATTTGTGCTGCGTGAAATCTTGCATTAACGGAAGGATTTCAGGAATATTTGCTACTTTTAAAAATCGAAATTCAACTGCCATATCATATTGCAAATCATCACAAACATACAATTAAAAGAGATTAATACTACCGCAACCTATGCTGTTCGGCACCCTGTATTACGCAACGGATTACCTTTAGAAAGCTGTGCTTTTGACTTTGACGATGCTCCAAACACCATGCATTTAGGTGCTTTTGTAAATGACTCGTTGATTGGTGTATTGACTTTAATTTCCAAAAAGCAAAGCGTTCAGCTTAGGGGCATGGCAGTATTAGAAAAATTTAAAGGACAAGGGATTGGAAAACGGCTTGTTGCCCACGCCGAAAAGGTTGTACGCCAACAAAATACCTGCAGCATATGGATGAATGCACGCCTAATTGCCGTGCCATTTTACGAAGCCTGTGGCTACCAAAAACAAGGGGAAACCTTTG